>JBDSAN010000405.1:0-4663 GCA_039922115.1 Jatrophihabitantaceae bacterium | reverse complement strand
GGGGTAGTCCAGTTCGGCAAGCCGCACGAGCGCTGAGTGAGCTAGCGAGGTCCCTTCGCTGATCAGCTCCGACCGGTCGCGAGCCAGGCTCGCCTTTCGCTGCTCGCCGTCGCGCAGCCGTCGACGTGATAGGCGAGCCGGTCCGGCTCCGGCCGGGTTTCGCCGGCCGTGTCGCTGGCTTCGGTCTCTCCCGCGGCGCGCCGGGCCTCGGCCTGGCAGGCCACCCGCGCGCTTGCTCGCCAACTCACCACTGGGGACATGGAAGCTGTCCTGTCCCCCCGTGACTCGATCGACCGCGCCGAAGCCGACGCCATCCCGGTCGATCCTGTGAGGCTTGCCCAGGCGCTGGTCGAGGACTGGCCGGTGTTGACCATCGAACAGCGGCGAGAAAGGCTCCGGCGCCTCGCATCGGGCTTCATCGTCACCACGAGCTATGTGCCCCCGATGGTGGAGGTACAGACCACCTGGGGCGTCCAATCAACCCCTCCCTGGCTACGTGATGCGGCCAGTAATCCTGGCGCCGCACGGGGCTGCGGAGACGCTCATCACGGAGTCGACGAGCGGTCCTACGTCCGCGACCAGCCGAATGCTGACGGCGCGGGAAGCCGCAAACCTTGCTGGCGTGCGCCGCGAGACAGTCGGCCAATGGCGACGGGCTGGCCTCCTTCGCGCCGCGACGCTCGACGGCGCCTATCTGTATGACATCGCCGACGTTCGCCTGGTGATCGGAGCAATCCGACGAACGAGCGGAGTTGACCGAGCCTGGGTGAGGGAACAGCTCGTCGTCCGTGATCGAGACGCGGACCATCGATGATGATCAGCGGTGTGCGGGTGGTGTCCGGCGGCGTATATGTAACCCATGATCTCTGCTGTTTTGCACGCTCTGCGGGTCACGGGGTCGATGACGTGGCAGGTGACGTGGTCGCTGATCCTGGGCTTCACGCTCTCAGCCGTCATTGAGGCCCTCGTGCGCAAGTCGACGATCGCCCGCCTGCTTCCGGATGACCACCCTCGTAGTTTGGTGACGGCGGCGGGGCTGGGCGCGGCGTCATCGTCGTGTTCCTACGCCGCCGTTGCGTTGGCACGGTCGCTGTTTCGCAAGGGCGCTGACTTCACGGCTGCGATGGCGTTTCAGTTTGCCAGCACTAACCTGGTCATCGAACTCGGATTGATCCTTGCCTTGCTGCTGGGGTGGCAGTTCACGCTGGCCGAGTTCGTCGGCGGCCCACTCATGATCCTTTTCCTGGCGTTGTTGTTTCGTCGTTTCCTGACTGCGAAGCTCCGCGACGCCGCGCGAGCCCAAGCCGATAAGGCCATAGCGGGGTCGATGGAGGGCCACGCGGCGATGGACATGAGTGTGACCGCGACAGGCAGCTTCTGGCGTCGGCTGGCCAGACCCGCCGGTCTCACCTCAGTCAGCCACAACTTCGTGATGGAGTGGGCCGCGATCCTGCGCGATCTCGTCATCGGCCTAGTCATCGCTGGGATGGCTGGGGCGTGGATACCTGACTCGTTCTGGCGGCACCTGTTCTTCACCGATCACCCGCTCGTGGCCAAGATTTGGGGACCACTGATCGGGCCACTAGTCGCGGTCGTCACGTTCGTCTGCTCGATTGGCAACGCGCCCCTAGCGGCTGTGCTGTGGAACGGTGGCATCAGCTTCGGCGGCGTTATCAGTTTCATCTTCGCTGACCTGATCATCGTCCCGATCCTGCTGATCTACGCCAAGTACTACGGCAATCGCATGGCCTGGTTCCTGTTCGCCACCTTTTACGCCACCATGGTCGCCGCCGGGTACGTTATTGAACTGGTCTTCGCCCCATTGGGACTCATCCCAACCGGCACCCGCCACGCCAACGTCGGCAACGATGGCATCCGCTGGAACTACACCACCTGGCTCAACATCGTGTTCCTACTGCTCGCCGCTGTGCTCGTGGTGCGGTTCCTTCGCACCGGCGGGCGCGCGATGCTAGCCACGATGGGCGGCAGCCCCGACTCGACGCAATCAGGCCACGAACACGGCGGCCAATGACCGACGCGACATCAGGTTGCCAGGATCAGGTGACGACCAGCTCCTGGTACATCCCGTCCGCGTAGTGGTTGGGCAGGTTGCACACCAACTCATACCGGCCCGGCGCCAGCCTGATCGTCACCCACCCGACCTTGCCCGCAGTGACGCCGTCGCCTGTTCCGGGAGCACAACTAGCGGACGCTTCGCCCAAGCTGGCTGTCTCCGAAACCTTGCCGTCTGAGCCCGCGACTCGCTGACCCGCCGTGGCACCGACAGTAAGCGGTAGGACAATCAGTTCATGGGTGCGCCAACCCATGTTTGAGGCAACGAGGCTGACCTGCCCGGCGCTGACCGTGCTCGGAGTTGCGCGCAGCATCATGTGCGCGCCCATCGGAGCTGTGCCGCCCATCACCTGGGTCATGCCCATATCGGCAAGAGTCACGTTCACAGCCTGACCCGGAAGTGTAGGGGCCGAGCAACTCAGCTTTGAATAGTGGTAGGCCGAGTTCCCGCCCATCATGCTGGTTCCGTTCGAGTGGGCACCGGACGAACATCCAGTCAGCGCGGCGCCCGCGACGGCAAGGAGTGTGAGAGCGAAACGAGAACGCATCGAACAACCGATCATGTGTCCAGTCGAGCAGCCCCTGTGAATAAGCGTTAGAGGCGAACGGCCTCCCAGCAGCAGCCGACATTGCAACGTCGCCACCCGCGACTCACGATCCGGCGGCGCGCTATGGCGGTGCTCAGGCAAGGCGCCCCGTTGCCACCCATGGGCGCCAGTTGAGAGCTGTCGCCGCTGTCGAGGCGGACAATGTTCGGTATGACGATCCGGACTGCCGTCGAGGACGCTGACGCGATCAACCCTTCGCAGTGCTGGTGTTGCGGCGTGATCCAGCCGCCCGAAAAGATGGTTCACCTGGGCAACCACCCGGAAGTGGCCATCTGCATCAGGTGCGCTTACTCGGTCAAGACTTGGGCTTGGGAGATCGAGGACCAGTCCCGCACCGGGCTGCTCGTTCGCCAGCGAGATCGATTGCGTCATGCCCGCAAGCACGCCATGCGCAGGGGTTGGCCTCAGCACGCGATCGTTGGTCGGCCCGTGAGGTGGCTTGGTCGGCGGCTGCCATGATGCGTCCGCACCACGCGGGGAACGCCATGAATGGTGAATATCTCCTGCATCATTTCCTCAGCCAGCACAGCGGATTCGGTGACGTGGACGCAGGCGCCGACGATGTAACGGGAGTAGATGTCGATCATCACGTAGGCGTCGAAGTAGGAGCCCTTGACCGGACCGCGCAGCTTGGTGATGTCCCAGCTGAACACCTGCCCTGGACCGGTCGCGACCAACTCTGGCCGCACCCGGGCGGGATGCCGCGCCAGCCGGCGCCGGTCCTTGACCTGGGCGTTCGCGGCCAGGATCCGATACATACTCGACACCGAACACAGATACCGGCCGCGGTCGAGCAGCACCGCATAGACCTGCAACGGGGTGCGGTCCACGAACTCCGCACTATTGAGCACCGCTAGCACCTCTGCTCGGGCCGGGCACTGAGCTGGTTCGCCGGGAAAGGGCGTGGCGGCCGTCGTTACTTCGGCGAGGCCGTGTCCCGTCCGGCGGTGACTCGAGCCAGACCGGTCAGCTCGGCCGCATCCCGGGTCGTCACCCCGGCCGAAGTCAGTGCGCGGTAGGCGGCCATCAGCGCCGTGTGGACGGCGGATCGTCGGTGCGCTTTCCCATGATGTTCAACGCCACCTCGGTCCGGGCCAGGCGCCGTTGGGCCTTGTCCAGCTGGCCGCGCAGCCGGGCGATCTCGGCCTGCTCCGCGCTCAGCTTCCCGATCTTCGCCCCGGCCGGACGGCCGTCCAGAACGCCGGCGTCGCGCAGCTTGCGCCACTCGGTGACCTGCGAGGAGTACAGCCCTTGCTCGCGCAGATACGCCCCGCCCTGATCATCACGGCACGCCTCGTCGTAGGCGGCCAGATGCTGCAACTTCTCCGCCGGGGCAAAGGTTCACCGCCGCGACGGACCACCGGCCCGAGGCTGGGAACCACTCATCGACCCATCATCAACGACAGGACGGGAAAGGGTCGAACTCGACATCATGATCTTCCTGAATCTCGCCCTGCGGCAGCGGACTTGCTACGAGCCGCTGGCCTCAACTCACCCTAACACGCAGGGGATCCCGCCTAGAACACGAGCCCGCCTCTGACTAGCGGTAATGATCTCTCTTATCGCTAGTCAGAAGCAGGTCAGTCGCCCGTGGATCCAGCCCGTGCTGGGCTCGCGCTAACGACCAGCGCGAAGGCTTGCTCGGGCGACCCGTCAGCGCTGAGCTAGTGCGCCGATTCGCGCCTCGGCACTACTAGCTGACGGGCATACCCACCAGGCTTCGTGTCCGCGATGAACTGCCTGTAGGGGATGGGTGTGGCCATTATGCGAACAGGCCGGCCAGGTCGCGCTGCGACCCTGCGCCCAGAGACGCACAACAACCTCGCTTTGCATGGAGTTAGCGACAGCGCAGATGCGCGCTGCCGTATCCGCAACCTGGTAGGCGCTGATGACACTCGATGAGCCGTCGCTCCACTGCACACGCACGGCGTCCGTTCCCTCAGCCGCGCCCGCGACGATGTCGCTCGACTCAGCTGGAATCT
>JBDSAN010000404.1:0-7562 GCA_039922115.1 Jatrophihabitantaceae bacterium | reverse complement strand
GGCGAGCTCGGCGGCGAATTCCTCGCCGGACAGTCCGAGTGCTTTGCGGATCGCGGTCACCTCGACGGCGGCCATCGGAGGCTCGAAGTGGGTTTGTCGAGGCCGTGCGGTGAAGTCCGGTTCCCAGCCCGCGACGGTGGCCGGCCGCCACCGCCGGTCGCGGACATTCCCGTCGGTGCGGGCGTCCGGGCGGGGAAGGTTGGGTGCGGTCAACAGCTTGTCGGCCGTAACCGCGTGTCGGGCTGAGAGCTGGTCGAGGGTGAGCATGCTCGCCGCGTCGGCCGCTGCCGCGGCGGGGTCGGTGACAGCGCGGCCGCCGGTGCGTGGGTCGCACGGGGCGTAGGGGTAGTAGCCGGCTGGGACCTTGGTGGCCGCGACCCGGTTCACGAAGTCCACCGGGTCCTCGGTGCGCGAGTTCCGGCCGCTGATGCAGTACACAACGACATCGTCGGGGATGTCGAGATCGATCCCGAACACCTCGGCCTCACGCAGCCGGCGCTCGCGCAATTGCGGGTCGAGGGTGTCAGCGATCTCGCGACAGGTGAGCAGCGAGCGGCACCGCACCTCGGCCATGCCCGCCTCGGCCAGCGCCCGACCGAGCGGGGTCAGCCTCGGATCGTCCAGGTCGACCTCGAGCGGGCCAGCCCACACGCCGGTGGTCGGGATACGCACCAGGTCAGTCATTGCTGGCCTCGGCGATCAGCCGGTCCAACTCGGCCAGCCGGGCCGCCAGCTGGTCCCGCTCGCCGCGCAGCAGCTCCAGCCGGGCCGCCTGGTCGCTGTTGTCGATGAGCTCAGCGCCGGGTACCGTCACAGCGCTTGCCCGCGGGATGTCGCGGACCTCCAGGAGCACGTCGTTATCGCCGATCAGCGGGTATCGCATGCTGCCACCGCTGCCGATGAACTGGCCGGACACGATCACCACGCCGGCCGCGAGCCTGACCGGCTCGTCCCGGTAGGCCCGCCAGGCTACCCGCCGGCCCGCCACGAACAGCTCCGGATCTCGGGCCGCACCCTCGGCCGACACACGAATCGAAACCAGGTCAACAGCTTGCTCGATCGAGCCATCGGTCCCGTACACGGACCGGGCCAGCTCCCGCACCCGGCCCTCGTCGCGTGCATCGAAGGTCCAGGCCTTGCTCGGCCCGTCGAACCGGCCGCCGATCGCCTTGGCCTGTGCCGGCATCTGCGGGTTGTACGGGGCCACCAACACGATCCTGCCACCCTCGACACGAACCTCCACCGCGCGTGCACTCATCGCCATCTCCCATTCGGGTCTCGGTCTGGGCAGCTGCCCTAACCTGCCTCTCTAGTTTATGTCATGAAAAAGTGACATGGAAGCGAAGTGCGGGAATGAGACGGTGTGTCTATGGTCAGGTCCGGTTGTCGTCGGACCCGGTCCCTATCCTGCCGATCATGATCATCGCAATCGGGCTGGTGGGAACATTGGTCGTGTTGTCAGGGTGGTTCCGGGTCGAGGCTGGCGGTCGCTCAGGTCTGGCAGCTGGCCTCATCGTGCTGGTGGGTGGCATAGGGGCCTGGGCGTGTATGCGCCTGGCCTTCAGCCAAGAAGGCGCCGACCTGGATGAGCTGCGGAGTCGGCTCATCGCCCAGCTGATGCTGGACTCGCGCAGCAACGCCGCCGGCACCGTGGCCGGTACTGATGATGCGGTGGCCGCTGACCTTCGAAGCATGACGGCCACGCCCGCCGAGCTCGCGAGCACCGCGGTACCGGCCGATGTAGCTCTGCTCACCGACGTTGACGCCAAGATCGCCGAGAGCGTGGAAAACCAACGCTGGGCTCTCGGCGGAGCTGGCGCGGCGACCGTGTTCGCCGTGGGTGGCCTCGGCCAGCTGATAGCGCTGGTCCGGGTCCATCGCAACAAGTCGCCGGTGCGCACCAGCACGAACGCGCCGGCTGGCGCGTCGTCCGGTGTGGCTGAGCGACAGGAGCGGTGATCATTATGTCCGGACGAACGGCTGGCCTGGCCGAGGGCTGGCTGGGCTCGGGCAATGTCACCGCCTGGGCGACGGTCCTGCTGGCCATTGGCGCCCTCGCTGCCCTGATCCTCAACGCCCGCACGCTCCGCGCGGCATTCGCAGGCGTGCAGGAGTCCCAACGCGCCCGCATCGATGCCCGAGCACCGCGCGTGGTCATCGTTGAGGCACCGGAACCAACATGGCCGGCGGCGAGGCGCCAATCTCACGTGACCGGCAGTAGGTGGGCACTCTCATCGGCAGACACCTTTGATTTGCCGGGAGCCGCGAACAAGCAGCTGTTCCTCACCGCCTACGTGCTGCTACATAACGAAGGCGCCAGCTCGGCGTTCGTCCACCTGCCCGTGGGTGGCATCCCTGTATGGGACAAACAGGTCAGGCCCGACGATGCCGGGATCGAGACCTTCGACTGGTCGGGGCAAGTGCGTCTGTCCTGCCGGATCGGGCCGGGTGAAAGCCAGTGGGTGCTGATCGAGAACGGCCATACCGTGCAGCGGTGGGCCGAACTGTGGCGCATGTTCAACGGCGCCATCGTCGGCGTCGAGCCAGCGCCTGGTTCGGCCGCAGCGGTACCCGGAGTGCGGTTCGTGTTCGAGGTCACCGACCAGTTCACAGACTCCTTCCACGACGAGCTCACGGTCGACGTGTTGGGATTGCCCATCACGCCGATCGAGGGCAGCACCGATCGCTGGCAGGCCCGAACGTTCGTCAATGGGCCGCTCGCATCGACCACGGCTACCCGGATCATCGGGTTGCGCCGTACCTACGGTCACTGATGCAGAACGGGCGTCCGCCCGCGTCGCGGATTTTGGACGGTTTGCCTACTTGTCGCTGACCGGTAGGCGGGGGTGTGGTTGCGATAGTGGGTGAATCGTTGGACATCGACCGGTCTGTGTCCGCACTACTAATTGGGGGGTGAGGTGCCGGTGGTGATGATGGATCGCGGTGACCTCGGGGTTCGGTCGGCGCCGGAGCGCGTGGGAGACCGTGACGGTTACGGTCGGTTCGGCGAGCTCGACGATGACGGCCAGACGGTGCTGTGTCACGAATGCGGTCGGCGACGGCGCAGCCTCGGCCGGCATATACGAGTACACGGCATGACTGCTGCGGAGTACCGGCAGGCGCATGGGCTGTCCACTGGCTGCTCTCTGATTGGCGCCGAGCTGCGGGGCCGGCTGAGCGAGCTGACCCGTTCCCATCCCACCTCGCTGGCGGCGCTGGCTGCGCACCGCGATGTTCACCGGGCCCGTGCTGCGGTCACGGCCGAGGGTCACCATCGCCCGCAGCGGCAGGCGATTCGCCGCCGGACCGCGCACCATGCACGGCTCGGCCGCGAACTCAGCTCGGCCGATAAAGCTGCACTGACACGGGCCGAGAGCGTCCGCGCCTGGTGCATGGTCGTACACCAGCTCGTGGCGACCGGGGCGAGCGTGCGCGGTATTGCTACCCAGACCGGCATCAGCCCAGCCACCGCGGCCGGCCGAATCGCCCGCTACCCCGCAGCCTGAGACCAGTCGTCAGGAGGCCTGTACCAGCAAGCTGCCTGTTCAATGAGCTTCCCGGTCTCGCTACACACCTCGGCTCAGTGCCTAGTCCGGTCGATCGAGGTGACGACTCCGGGCAACGTCAGGCCCTGCCCCCGACCGCTAATCGGGCAGCAGGGCCCGATGTTTTTGTCCCGATACCGGATCGACAGGGCCTCGCACCAGGGCAGGCATTCGGGTCGCTTGGTACAGCCCGGTAACTCAGGGACTTCGCGCGACCTGGGCCGCAGCCTTCTCCAGCGCCACCATCTGCGCCGCAAGTGCACGGGCTCCAGTCGCGAAGTGCCTGCCGCGCCAGTTCGGGGTCCGGTTAGCAATCGCGCAGAATCTGCGCTATCCCTCGGTCCCCGTCAGGAGCGGCCGGAGCTGGCAGTGCGCGGAGGTGGTCAGGAAGTAGGAACGATGAGCGGCCGTGCAGGTTGACTTGCTCGTGCTGTGACGGGGCGAGCCGTTCCTGGCGGGCCGCGCACTTGGCTTGATTGACCGGTCTCGGCTGGTGAGACTCATACCATGAGAGCGCCTGAAGGACCGCCAACCGCCGCACCGTTCGTTGTGATCGAGGTCGACGGCGTGCTGCACGTCGAGCAGCGCGCCAAGGTGCAAGGCGGCGAGCACGTGACGCATTGGGAGGCTTTCGCAGCCGTCGAGCACTACTACAAGCCCGGCCGGCGGGACGAGCCGATCCCTTTATACAGCGGGCCGTTCACCCTCACTCAGCAGGGCAAACCCGATCGGCCGTGTCATGGGACCGTCATCTTCGTGTGGTATCCGCAGCCTCGGATTGTGATCGCTGGCAGCTGGGACCAGCACGTCACGGCAGAGGACATCATGGGTTTGCTCGGCACTAGTAACGAGTACTGGGTCGGCCCTAGCGGCTGTCTGCTTCCTGCGACGGGTGTGCTGCCACCACCGCCAGCGTTGGATGATCTGGGCGGTCAAGACCCGGACGGAGGGCGGTTGACCTTTGAAAGGCCCACCAATGTCGTGCTGGTCGGGGATACCGACGCCTTCGACGAGGTGACCTTTCTGATCCCGAACGGACCCGAGATTTGGGATGGTCCCGAGGCGGCCGTTGCCACCGATCCGGGCCGGCGGGTGCCCGGACACCTGTTTGTAGCCGCCACTGGCTGGGAGCTCACGATCGACCCCAGGATGGATGGCGACAGCAGTGACCGTCGAAAGGAACTGGCAAAACAGGGCGGCCATGACGTCACCCATGTTGGACGCCTTCGCCGGGTCAACGGTGGCAGTTTCGACGACGAAACCACTTACGAGGTCCTGACTTTCGTGAGGCTTGCCCTGTCGCTCGCGACGGGCCGCACGACGCCCTGCCTGTTGCCAGTCGGATGGCGCCAGGGCGTGCCGGTTGGCGCGCGCTGGAACGGTGCGCCAATCGACCCATACGAGGGTTCGACGAACTGGATGGACCCGACGATCGGCAACGCGCAACTAAGTGAACTGCTACAGCACACGCTCGAATCATGCGTAGATCCGGTTCGGCGCGGCGTCATCCGCCAGGCCATCCAATTTCTGGTCACTGCCAACGTGGATGTCGACGTTGAGCTGCAAGTCGCCTTGCCGATCAGCGCGCTGCAGATGTTGAGCTTCTACCGCTTCGTCACTGACCGCGAGACCATGAGCAGGTCGGCCTTCGAGTCGATGAAGGGAAAATGGGGCGGGACTGATGCCCAGGTCCGCATGCTCTTGCAAGATTGCAAGATCGATACCGACGTGCCCGCGCATATGCAGCACCTAAAGTCCGCGCGCGATGGGATCGACCCCCAGAGAGACGCCCTGGCGACGGTGAACTGCCTACGGAACAAGATCATTCACCCAACCGTCAAGCTCAGCACTGAGTGGACCATCTATGAATGGGCCGAGGCCGGCGTGGTCGCGCGGTACTACCTCACCCTCACGATCCTCAATACCCTTGGATACCAAGGGCAAATCTATTCTGACCTGAGGATGCCCCGCGACCTAGGAAACGTCGAACCTGTCCCGTGGGCCACACCAGCGGCCACGACAGAAGGGCCCTGAACTACACATCCGCCGGACCGCCCGGCGGCCGTCGCGGTCGTCGCACTCGGCCATCACCAACGCGGCAAGGAACCCCAAGTAGGACAGCTGTTCCCGCTCCGCGGCCGACTCAGTCGAGCCGTTTTGCGGCTGGCTAAACGAACGTTTAGGATCTTGAATATGGGTTCAACCACGGGCGAGCGGGACCTCACCGCCCGGGCGAACATCCGCAACGCCGCGTTGCGGCTGTTCGCCGAGCGAGGCCACGATGCGGTGACAGTGCGCGAGATCGCCACCGCCGCGGGGGTGTCGCCGGGCCTGGTGGTCCATCACTTCGGGAGCAAGGACGGCCTGCGCGCGGCCGTGGACGCCCACGCGGGCGAGTCGTTCGACGCGGTCCTCGCCGAGCTCGGCAGCCAGGACCTCGCTGCGATGCTGGCCGGCGGCGTGGCCACGACCTCGATCGCCGAGGCGTTCACCCGGGCCTTTCCCCACGGGTCCCCGCTGCCGGCGTACCTGCGCCGACTGCTACTCACCAACGACCCGGCCGGCGCCGCGCTCTTCGGCCGGTGGTACGACGCCACCCGCCGGCTGTTGGACGCCATGGTCGAGCTGGGCGCCGCCGCGCCCAGCGAGGACCCTGCGGTCCGGGCCGCGTTCCTGCTCGTCAACGACCTCGCTCTGATCCTGCTTCGCAACCAGATCGCCACCGCGATCGGTGATGACCCGTTGACGCCCGCCGGCCTGGACCGGTGGGCGAGGGAAGCCACGACCGTATATCTCCAGGGTGCCTTCGTGGCCCCTGCGAAGGAGCCGCTGCCATGACCGATGCCACCCCTGTCATCCGCACCGAGGGACTCACCAAGATTTTCGGCAACGTCCGGGCCCTGGACGGTCTCGACCTCACGGTGCGTCCCGGCGAGGTGCACGGCTTTCTCGGGCCGAACGGCGCGGGAAAGTCCACCACCATCCGGGTGCTGCTCGGGCTGATGAAGGCCACCTCCGGCCGCGCCGAGCTGTTCGGGAGCGACCCCTGGCACGACGCCCCCCAGCTGCACGGTCGGCTGGCCTACGTCGCCGGCGACGTCGCGCTCTGGCCGGGCCTGACCGGGGGTCAATGTCTCGACATCCTGGGCGCCACCCACGGACGAGTCGATGTACGCCGTCGAGCCGACCTGGTCGAGAGGTTCGAGCTGGACCCCACCAAGCGGGTCCGGGACTACTCCAAGGGCAACCGGCAGAAGGTGGCGCTCGTCGCCGCCCTGGCCGCCGAGGCTGAGCTGCTGGTGCTCGACGAACCCACCTCCGGACTGGACCCGCTCATGGAGCGGGCCTTCCAGCGCTGCATCCGCGACCGGCGCGAGGACGGGGTGACGGTGCTGCTGTCCAGTCACATCATGGCCGAGGTGGAGTCGCTGGCCGACCGGGTGAGCATCATCCGGCGCGGGCGTACCGTCACCAGCGGCACCCTGACCGAGCTGCGCCGGCACACCCGGACCGCCGTCCACGCCGTCACCGACAACGAACCCGCCGGACTGGCCCACACCGAGGGTGTCGCTGACTACCACAGCCAGCGGCTCGAGGGCCGCCTGGACACGAGGTTCACCATCGACCCGGACCGGCTCGACGCCGCCATCGGACTGCTCCACGAGGCGGTCATCCACACGCTCACCGCCACCCCGCCCAGTCTGGATGACCTGTTCCTGCAGAACTACAACGAAGCCTCCGAACCCGGCGCCACCTCCGCCGACGCAGGCCTCGTCGAGGCCTCGCCATGAATGCACGGCACCCGGACGCCGCGGACGGTTCCCAGGGTCTGGGCACCATGCTGCGCATCCTCGTGCGCATCCAGCTGCGCAGTGCCTTGGTTTGGGTCCTCGTGCTGGGGGCCAGCATGATCGGCACCGCGGCCAGCGTCGCCGCGCTCTACGACACCCCCGCCAAGATCCACAGCTACGCCGCGGCCGTCACCTCGGGTAACGCCTTGGTCGCGATCAACGGCCG
>JBDSAN010000403.1:0-3260 GCA_039922115.1 Jatrophihabitantaceae bacterium | reverse complement strand
ACTCAAGGTTCGCGAGTTCAAGAAGCAGGCCAAGGCAGCGGCCAAGGCTGGTCAGTGACGCTGCTGCTCACCGGCATCGGGCTGCTGGCCACCCAGGACGAGCAGCTCGGCGAGCTCACCGACGCGGCGCTGGTCATCGACGGTGACCGGATCGGCTGGATCGGCTCGGCTGCGGCCGCACCGGCTGCCGACGAGGCGATCGACCTGGCCGGACGCTGCGTGCTACCAGGCTTCGTCGACTCGCATGCCCACCTGGTGTTCGCCGGTGATCGGGCCGCCGAGTTCGCCGCCCGGATGGCCGGACAGGCTTATTCCGCAGGCGGAATCCGCTACACCGTCGAGCAGACCCGGCAGGCAGGTGACACCCGGTTGCGGGCCAACCTGGCCCGGCTGGCTGGCGAGTTGCTAGCTGCCGGGGTGACCACCTTCGAGTGCAAGTCCGGTTACGGCCTGGACCTGGCCACCGAGCAGCGCTCGGTACAGCTGGCCGCCGAGCAGACCGCCGAGGTCACCTTTCTGGGCGCGCACGTGGTCCCGGCCGGGGTGCACCGCGACGACTACCTCGGCCTGGTCTGCGGGCCGATGCTGGCGGCCTGCGCCCCGCACGCCCGCTGGGTGGACGTGTTCTGCGAGCGCGGGGCCTTCGACGTTGCCGAGAGCCGGGCGGTGTTGCAGGCTGGCATGGCGGCCGGGTTGCAGCCCAGGCTGCATGCGAACCAGCTCGGCGAGAGCGGTGGCGTTCAGCTGGCCGCCGAGCTGGGCGCGGCCAGCGCTGATCACTGCACTCACCTGAGCCGATCCGATATTGACGCGCTAGCCAGCAGCCAGACGGTGGCGACGCTGCTGCCGCTGGTCGAGTTCTCCACCCGATCGCCCTACCCGGACGCGCGGGCGCTGATCGAGGCCGGCGCGATCGTCGCGCTGGCCACCGACTGCAATCCCGGTTCCGGGTTCTCCACCTCGATGCCGCTGGCGATCGCGCTGGCCGTCCGGGAGATGCGGATGACCCCGGCCGAAGCGGTCCGGGCCGCTACCCTCGGCGGCGCGCGGGCGCTTCGTCGCGAGGACGTCGGCCGGCTGTCGGTTGGCATGCGCGCTGATCTGGTGGTGCTGGACGCGCCGAGCTACGTCCACCTTGCCTACCGTCCCGGCGTACCGCTGATCCATCAGGTGTGGCGGGCCGGCCGGCTCAGCTCACCTCGATAATGTCGGCGGATTCCAGCCGTCCGTCAGCGATCTGCAGCAAGCCCATGGTGCCGTGCGGTTGCCGCCTGCGATCGATCGGCGAACCTGGATTGAAGATCCGCTGCTCGCCGTGCTGCTCGTTCAACGGGATGTGCGAGTGTCCGAAGATCACCATGTCCGCATGGGGAAATCGGCGATGCAACCGAGTCGGCCGGCCAGCCGACGGGCCGCTGTCATGGATCATGGCCACCTGCAAACCACCGACGGACAGCTCCAGCGTCTCGTGCGCACCCCAGATCTCGATATCGGCACCGTCGTTGTTGCCCCGCACCGCCTGCACCGGCGCCCAGGACGACAGCTCGTGCAGGACGTCCGGCGTGCAGACGTCGCCGGCATGCAGGATCAGCTCGACGGTGTCCAGCACAGCAGCCACCCGGTCCGGGCAGGACTTCCAGAACCTCGGGCCATGGGTATCGGACAGCACCGCGACGCGCACGCCAGCCATCCTGCCAGGCGACAGCCCGACCTTCACCCATCCAGCGCGGGCCCCGCACCGAACCGCATGGGTGAGTGCCCTCGACCGTTACCCGCTGATCGGCCGCCGAGCGGTGCTGGCGACTGCCGGGATCGCGGCATTGACCGGCTGCGCGAACCTGCGTGCCGCCGGTTCGCCGGCAGCCGGCCGGCCGGCAGCCCGGCAACCGAGCCAATCGAACCCGGTGGCTGCCCGGCGGATCCACTACGGTCTCGACCCGCAGCAGTGGTTGGACCTGTACCGACCCGCTGAGGGCACCGCCCGGCCGGGCTTGGCGCTGGTGATCCACGGTGGTTTCTGGTCTGCCCAGTACGGAGCGGAGCTGGGCGCGCCGCTGGCCGCCGATCTCGCGGCGCGGGGCTGGACGGCGGCCAATCTGGAATACCGGCGGGTCGGCAGCGGCGGCGGCTGGCCGAACACGCTGGTCGATGTCGCCGCCGGCATCGACCGGCTGGCCGACCTGGCCAACCCGGCCGAGGGCGGTCCGGTTGACCTGAGCCGGCTGGTCGCGATCGGGCATTCGGCGGGCGGCCAACTCGCGGCCTGGGCCGCTCACCGGCCGCGGCTGGCCACCGGCTTGCCGGGCGCGCACCCACGGGCGACGATCACCGCGGTGATAGCGCAGGCAGGTGTGCTCGACCTGGCCGTCGCCGCCCGGGACGGAGTCGGCGGCAGCGCGGTGCCCGACCTGCTCGGCGGCACCCCCGCTCAGGTGCCGGAGCGGTACGCGGCGGCCAGTCCGCAACAGCAGCTGCCGCTGCACGTCCCGGTGCGCTGCCTGCACAGCCCGGACGATCGCAACGTGCCGTTCAGCCAGAGCGTCAATTATGTCCAGGCCGCACGCCGGGCCGGTGCTGATGCCAGCCTGATCCAGGTGCCCGGTGACCACTTCTCGCTGATCGACACCGGCGCGCCGGCCTGGCGCGCGGTGCTCGACCTGCTGCCGGGACTACTCGGCTAGCCGCTCTGGCGTACTACCTTGGGACGGCTGCCGGATTGCCCGGTCGGCCGCCCGCTCGAAGGCCGTGACCAGGCTCTGCACGGCCAGCGGGCGCAGCCGGGCAACCGCCGCGGCCAGCTGGTCCTGATCGACCTTGTCCAGGTCACCGCGCCGGAACGGCTCCCAGATGCCGGTCCGGAACACCTCAGACAGGCCCTCGGCAGCGGCGCTGGCGTGCGCGTGGATCACCTCGGCGGCCTGCTCCAGTACCGACAGCGGCACCGGCATGTCAAGCAGCTCGGTGCCCATCGCCAGCAGCGACGGGGTGGTCCGGAACCGGTCGGTGCCGGACCGTTCCAGGGTGCCGATCGCTACCAGAAACTCGACCGCCGCCGCGTCCAACGTCCGGCCGGCCCGCGCCTGCAGCCCGGCCAGCTCGAACTCCTCGGCCCGCTCCGGAGCCCACGGCGCGAGCAGCGCCCGGTGCAGCGCCAGGTCACCGGGCGACACATCGTCCGGGATCCGGGATAGGTAACGCTCGATGCCGGCCAGGGTGTAGCCGTAGTCCTGCAATTCCCGGACGAATTCCAGCCGCATCCG
>JBDSAN010000402.1:0-3424 GCA_039922115.1 Jatrophihabitantaceae bacterium | reverse complement strand
TGCTGCACGTCGAGGAGCCCGAGCTCACCGGTTTTCGCCGGGTGCTCAAGGGCGGCTTCGACCGGGGCGTGGCCGCCACCGCCCTGATGTTGCTGTCGCCTATCTTCATTGGCATCCTGCTGGCCATCCGGCTGACCAGCACCGGCCCGGCGCTGTTCCGCCAGGTCCGGGTGGGCCGCAACGGCAAGACCTTCACGATGCTGAAGTTCCGCTCGATGTACACCGACGCCGAGCAGCGATTGGCCGCGATCTCCGAGCAGAATGACCACGGCGACGGGGTGCTGTTCAAGATGCGCAACGACCCGCGGGTGACCACGGTCGGCCGCTGGCTGCGCAAGTTCTCCCTCGATGAGTTGCCACAGCTGATCAACGTGGCCAACGGCTCGATGTCACTGGTCGGCCCGCGACCGCCGCTGCCGAGCGAGGTGGCCCGCTACGAGGACCACGTGCACCGGCGGTTCCTGGTCAAGCCCGGCGTGACCGGCCTGTGGCAGGTGAGCGGCCGGTCCAACCTGGCCTGGGACGAGTCGGTTCGGCTCGACCTGCGCTACGTGGAGAACTGGTCCATCGCAGGCGACCTGCAGATCCTCTGGAAGACGCTGTTCGCGGTTATTCGGGGCACCGGAGCGTACTGATCACGAGGTTGCCCGCCCGGGGCCCGAGCCGATCAGCGGCCGGCGCTCTGGTGCGGGCAACTTTCGCAGTCGAGCTCGGCCGGCCGTTCGGCGGCCCGCGATACCACCTCGCCGCACCGGCACACCCAGCCGGCCGGCCTGGCCGGGTTGCCGATCACCAGCTGGTGGGCCAGCACCGGCCTGGTCACCACCGCGCCGGCACCGACCAGGCAGTGCTCGGCCAGGTCGTTGCCGCACACGATGGTGGCATTCGCGCCGATCGAGGCGCCGGGCCCGACCACAGTCGGGGTGAGCGCCCAATCGCCGGTCGCTCGCGGGTTCAGGTCGTTGGTGAAGACCGCGGCCGGACCTACGAAGGCGTCATCGGAGAGCTGGACCCCTTCATAGACCGAGACATTGTTCTGGACCTTGACCCGGTCACCGATTTGGACGTGGGCGTCGACGAACACGTTCGCGCCGATGTTGCAATCCCGGCCGATGCTCGCCCCGGTCCGGACGTGCGCGCGCCGCCAGATCCGGCTGCCCGCACCGATCCCAGCGCCGGGCTCGACCTCGGCACTCGGATGTATCTGGGCGGACGGGCTGACCTCTGCTGTGCTGGGAGTGCCGGTCGGTGTGGCCGGGTCAGTCATGGTTGCCTCGTTTCGGGAGTTGTCTGATCGTAAGCCGGACTTGGGTTAACACTTATCACACAGTGAGTAACAACCCTGTCACTGTCCGTGTCATTAGGTTTTCCCTAGGAATCGTAAGGCAAAACTCTGCCGACACGATTCGCTTTTAGCGGGGAAGTCTGTAGAATCTGCGTTAAGCCAGCAGGGAAATACTGCGCGCCTCAGGGAACCTCGACGGGGGAATGACAATGCGGTTCGCGATGACCGGTTCGGGCGATTTTGAATTCGGGCGTATCCATCGAAGCTGGATGGCGGCGATTGCCGTGCTCGCCTGTGTCGCATCGATGCTGGTGGTCGCCGTGGTCGCTACCGCGACCCGCGCAGCCGCGGCCGGTTCGTCCTGCGGCGCCTCGATCAACCCGATCGCCTGCGAGAACCAGCAGCCGGGCACGCCGGCCAGTACCTGGGACATCAGCGGTGCCGGTGACGCGACCATTCAGGGCTACTCGACCAACATCAGCGTCAATGCTGGCAGCCCGATCAGCTTCAAGATCAAGACCAGCACTCAGTACGCCATCGACATCTACCGGCTGGGCTACTACGGCGGCGACGGTGCCTCGCTCAAGCAGTCCAACCTGAGTCACGTCGCTCCGGTCACCCAGCCCACCTGCCTGTCCGACGCCTCGACCGGGCTGTTCGACTGCGGCAACTGGTCGGTCTCGGCGACCTGGACGGTGCCCTCGACCGCGGTGTCCGGTGTCTACATCGCCAAGCTGACCAAGACCGACGGCAGCGGCGGCGCCAGCCACATCACCTTCGTGGTGCGCAATGATGCCAGCACGTCCGATGTCGTCTACCAGACCTCGGACGAGACCTGGCAGGCCTACAACCGCTATGGCGGCTCCGACTTCTACACCGGTTCGACGGTTGACATGTGGGACTCGAAGTCCCGGGCCCGCAAGATCAGCTACAACCGGCCGTTCGCTACCCGCGATGACAGTTCCGGGCGCGACTTCCTGTTCTCCAACGAGTACCCGACGATCCGGTTCATGGAGCAGAACGGCTACGACGTCAGCTACATCGCCGGTGTCGACAGCGATCGGGCCGGCAGCCTGCTGAAGAACCACAAGGTCTTCCTGTCGGTTGGGCATGACGAGTACTGGTCACAGGCCCAGCGCAACAACGTGATGAGCGCTCGCGACGCCGGGGTCAGCCTGATGTTCCTGTCCGGCAACGAGATGTACTGGCACACCCGGTTCGAGCCGAGCATCGATGGCAGCAACACCGCCTACCGGACGCTGGTTTGCTACAAGACAACCTGGGACAACGCCAATACCGATCCGACCGGTGAGAACACCTCAACCTGGCGCGATCCGCGATTCAGCTCGACCACCGCGGCCAACGTGCCCGAGAACGCGGTGACCGGCACCATGTACATGTCCAACACCAGCGACCTGCCGGTCACCGTGACCAGCGCCCAGGGCAAGACCCGGTTGTGGCGCAACACCGGCCTGGCCAGCATGGCTGGTTCGGCCACCGCGCTGGCGCCGCACACCGTCGGCTACGAGTCCGACGAGGACCTCGATAACGGCTTCCGCCCGTCCGGCCTGGTCGACCTGTCCACCGTCACCGGTGCGGTCACCCAGGAACTGCAGGACTTCGGCAACACCGTGGTGCCGGGCACCACCACCCATCACCTGACCATGTACCGCGCTGCCAGCGGCGCGCTGGTCTTCAGCGCCGGCACCGTGCAATGGGGCTGGGGCCTGGACGCCAACCATGATGGCGACACCTCCGGCGGCGCGGACGTCCGGATGCGGCAGGCCACCGTCAACATGCTGGCCGATATGAAGGTCCAGCCGACCACGCTGGCCGCCGGCCTGGCCGCGGCCAGCGCATCGAGCGACACCACCGCGCCGAGCGCCACCATCACCAGCCCGGCCAGCGGCGCGGCGATCGCCAACGGCACCGCGGTGACCGTGAGCGGCACCGCCACCGACGTCGGCGGCGTGGTTGCCGGTGTCGAGGTGTCCGTCGACGGCGGCACCAGCTGGCACCCGGCGACCGGTACCGCGACCTGGAGCTACACCGCCCCGATCCACGGCAACGGTCCGGTGACCATCAAGGTCCGCGCCACCGACGACAGCGGCAACACCCAGGTGCCCGGCGCCGGCGTCA
>JBDSAN010000401.1:0-9155 GCA_039922115.1 Jatrophihabitantaceae bacterium | reverse complement strand
AGTAGCGCGCGGTGTACTTGCTCCAGTCCACCGGCTGGCTGCGCTCGACTGCCAGGTGCACGTCCGGATCGACCTCCGAGAGCAGGAAGACGTACTCCTTGCCATCGGTGAAGGCTGAATCGGTGCGGTCGTTCACCCAGGTCGGATGCCCGGCCGGTCGCACCACCAGCGCGCCGTACATGCCCATCTGCTTCTGCTTGTCGACGTCGGTGCCGCTCTCGTACAGGTAGGTGCCGGGGCTGCCTGCGGTGAAGGTGTAGGTCACCGAACCGGTCAGCTTGTCGGCGGTCTGCACCAGCGAGGTGAGCGAGCCGCCGCTGTCGAACTGCGGCTGGGCGGCGTTACCGTCGGCCTTTACCCCGGACTGGCCGGGGAACATGATCGAGGTGGCTTCCGGCAGGCTGTTGTGCAGCACCACCGTGACGGCCTGCCCGGACGTGACGCACAGCGTCGGGCCGGGCAACTGGAAACCGCGCTTGCTGTTGCCGTAACTCCACATGTAGATCGAGTTACCGTCCGGCGTGCTCACGTAGCCGGCAGCCGCGGTGAGGCTGAAGGCGTTGTGCGCATCGGTATCGCACATCAGGCCTTCGGTCATCGCTGCCGACGCCGACGATGAGGTCACCGTCATCGTGCCGGCGGCCACCACCGCGGCCAGCGCGATAGTGCCGGCCCGGCGAATCTGCTTGCGGGAAGTCAGTCTCATCAGGTCCTCGCTCAGGTGTTCGGCGCGGTTTGAGGTGCCAGCGCGGTCGCCGAGACCCGGATCTCGGTCATCATCCCGCCGTAACCAGAACCGCCCCCGTTGTTCAGGTAGGAGAAGTGCCGGTCATAGAGCAGGTAGCTGCCCGGTGTCGACGGTGCGGTGAAGATGACGTCGCGACTCTCGCCGGGGCCGACATCCACGGTGTTGGTGGTCAGGTAGTTCGTGGTGCCGTCCCGGCCCTTGAGCAGGCTGGCATCCTTGGCGATGATCTGCAGGTCGATGTTGTCGGCGGTGAACGCGTGGTTCTGGTAGCCGAGGTTGGACAGCCGCAGCAGCACTTTCTCGCCCGGGTTGCAGGTGATCAGCGACGAGATCGGCTGGTACTGCAACCGGCCGGCCGCCGTCGAGTTCGGATTGCCATTGGGCGCAACGGTATCCGGGTAGCCGCGACCGTTCATCAACCAGAAGCTCGGGTCGTAATCGGTCCAGTCGTTGACCTGGATGTGGGCGTCGCGGTAGTGCGCGGCCGACCACAGTTCGGTGATCATGAAAGCGAATTCCCGGTCGTAGCGGGTGGAGCCGTCACCGTCGTTGTAGGCGTACTTCGCCGCAGGCAGCGTCGCGGTTCCCTTGTTCTGCTTCGGCCGGACGAACACCATCCCGGTCATGCCCATCTGGACGTGCTCGACGTCCTCGAAGTGGCAGTGATACATGTAGGTTCCGGCGTCGTGCGGGCGAAAGAAGTAGGTGAAGTCGCGCCCGATCGGCACGGCCAGCGACAGCTCCGGCACCCCGTCGAACAGCGGGATCGCGTTGACGAAACCGTGCCAGTGCAGGGTGTGCCCGTCGAACAGATCCGGCCGCTGCGACAACCCCAGGTTGGTCAGGGTGATGTAGATGTCGTCCTCTTCGTCGAAGTACATCATCGGCGCGCTGATCTGTGCCTTGCCGCGCTGGGCAGCCACCTGGGTCGAGGTCATTCCGGTGACATCGCGGAAGCCGAAGACGTAGGTGTCGAACAGGCCCGGTGCCAGCGGGTCCGGGTAGAACGGCAGGTCCGGCGGCGAGCCGGCCGGCATCGACACCCAGCCATCGGTGCCGACCAGGTGCACCGTCTTCTTCGGGTGCACCACCGCCGCTGCCGCGCTACCGGGTGCGGCCGAGGCAACCCCGCCGATCACCCGGCCGGCGACCAGCGCCGAGCCGATGACACCGGCCCCGCCGAGCAGGAAGTTGCGACGGTTCAGGCCGCGCTGCACTGGATACTCAGTCATTTCGATGCTCCCGCGAGGACTCGAAGC
Source organism: Jatrophihabitantaceae bacterium (assembly GCA_039922115.1). Lineage (GTDB taxonomy): Bacteria > Actinomycetota > Actinomycetes > Mycobacteriales > Jatrophihabitantaceae > Jatrophihabitans_A. The sequence goes on along the minus strand of JBDSAN010000401.1, from coordinate 7,148 downwards.
GTTGCGATCGGCTTGCGGAGCTGCGCCGGCAGGATTGCCGCCGCAGGTGGTGTCGGTCCGGCGACGAACTGGTCGGAGCCGGCGTCGTAGCGCCGCACCCGGTTGCCCACCGGCCCGGTCACCGTCGGTCGGGCATCACCGTCGATGTCGGCAGCCGGTGCGCTCACCGTGCTGTTCAGCCCGGTGACGCCCCAGTTGACCGCGAAGCTGGCCGCGCCGAGCCCGATTGCCGGCGAGCCGGTGAGCAGGTGGTAGTTGCCCATCAGGTTCGGTGGCAACAGCTCGGCCACGATGATCGCCTGCCGGAACGCGGGATAGGTCCGCGAGGCAAGGATGTTCACCGTCACGTCGTAAACCCCGTTGGCGAACAGCGGGCTGGCGGTAACGACGTTGGTCGGGCTGGCGGCCGTCCCGGTGGTGTCCTGCAACACCGAGTTGGTCGGGCTGAGCAAGGCTCCCGGCACATCGGTTACGCCCAGATCCCAGTTGTTGACGTCGTTGGCGGTGCCGTCGGGCAGCAGCCCGCCGATTCCGCGCACCCAGCCGCCGCTGAAGCTGCCGGCCCGGTTGTCGGAGAACACGTTGTTGAACAGGGTGGGCTTGCTGAAGGTGGTGTTGTAGAGCGCCGTGCCGGTGTTGGTGGAGAAGGCGCTGCTGCGCAACCGGGCCTGCAGCGGGTCGCTGTTGGCTGCCGTGGACAGGCCGGCCGGTGCGGCCGAGCCATCGCTGGTCACCGCGGTGGCGGTGGTCAGGTTCTTGGCGATCGTGTTGTTCACGATATTGACGAACGGTGCGTCGTCCAGCGCGATGCCACCACCCTCGTGGGCCGAGACATTGTTGGCCACCGTGTTGTTGGTGATCGAGATGGTCTGCGGGTCGGTGCGGGTGATGTGCGATCCGCCGGTCTGCAGCAACCGGATGCCACCGCCGTCGTCATTGGCCAGGTTGGCCTGGATGACGTTGGAATCGATGGTGACCGGCCCGCTGCCGGGCGAGAGCTGGGTCGGGTTGGCCGGCAACTCGCCAGCGATCATGACCGCGCCGCCCTCGTCGTAGCTGGCGTTGAACCAGATCCGGTTCTTGCTGATCGTGCCGCCGGCGCTACCGCCACCGTTGGCGTTGTAGCCGAAGGCAGAGATCGCGCCACCGTACTCGGCGGAGAAGTTCCCGCAGATCGCGTTGTGGGTGATCGCGTAACCATCGCTGCCGGTGAACAACCCGATCCCGCCGGCCAGGTTGGTGCCGCCGTTATCCCGGATCTGGTTGTTGGCCACGGTCAGGTTGTAGTTGCGGTTGGTTCCCACGTACGGGGTGCCAACCCGGATGGCGCCACCGAAGGAGCCGCCGTTGCCCCGGATGATGTTGTCGGTGATCTGCAGGTTGCGCACGTTGCTGTGCACGTAGATGCCGCCGCCCTGGGTGATCAGCGCGCCGTTGGCACCGTAGGGGGTCTGCACGATGCCGGTGAGCTCGTTGACGTTGCCGACGAAGTCCGACTGGGCGCCACCGGTGATGGTGAACCCGTCGATGCTCAACGGGTAACTGGTCGGCACGTTCGCCCCACTCGGGTCATCCAGCACGGTCACCACCGCGGAGTCCGGCACTGCCGGGTCACCGGAGTAGTTCAGGCTGGACAGCAGGTTGATCCAGTTCGTCCCGCTGGCGTTGTCCGGGTTGAAGCCGGCACCGTCGAGGATCGAGCCGCGCACGTAGCTACCGTCGGGCAGGAAGCCACCCGGGCCGACACCCTGGATGTGCACCTGGTGATGCACGATCAGGTTCTCGTTGTACTCACCACGCGGGTTGGTCGAGGTCTGCGCACCCGGCCAGACCACCACCAGCCAGAACTTCTTTGCATTCGTGGGACGAGCTGCCTCCAATGCCGCCTGGACGGTGGCGTACGGCTTGCCCGGGCCGACCTCGGCCAGCTGCGGGTTGGCCGCGTTCACCCCGGCCGCCCCGGTGCTGTTGAGCACCTGCAGGCTCAGGCCGTTGTAGCCGGCCAGGCCGTTGGCGCCGGTCACCGACAGGCTCGCCGGCCCGGTACTGGTGGTGGTCGGGACGGTCAGCACGATCGAGGTGTCGGACCAGGTGGTCACCGCCGCGCTGGACAGCGCGGTGCCGTTCAGCTTGACCGTGCCCTTGCTGGCACCGAACCCGAAGCCGGTGATGGTCACCGTCCGTCCGGCGGCATTATCAGTCGTGCGGATATAGGGTTTGTTCACCGCCAGCAGCTGTGCAACGGTGCCGCCGAGGTCGCACTGGGTCGGGTTCACCGTGGTGGTGTCCGGGGCCAGCGCGGTCGCCGCGACCTGGGTCGGCGCCTCATCGGTCACCGTGAACTGTCCGGGCCAGGCCTGGAAGTTCGTGGCGATCGTGCGGAACCTCGGGTTGTAGTCGGAGTTCAGCGCGCCCGGTTGACCGGGATCGTTGCCGACGAAGCGGTACATGTTCGGGCACGGTCCTGCCGGCACCGGGCAGTTGAAGGTGTCGGTGGATGGCTCCAATGCCTCGTACAGGCCGTTGTAATCGGTGTGCACGGTGTCGACCAGCCGACCCGACCAGTCATACAGCCCGACCGGGGCGTAGGGCAGGCCCTGCGCCTCGCCGTAGTTGACGCTGCGCTTGTCCAGGGTCAGCCCCAGGTCGTTCAGGGTCAGGCCCCAGAAGTGCGTCGGGAGTGGCACATCGGTGAACAGGTTGAAGTTGGGCGCAACTGCCTGCCCGGCCCGGACGGTCACCAGCTTGTCGGCGCAGGACGGCCGATCCTGACCCTGGAACGGGCTGCCGCCACCGTCAAGGAACGGCTGGTGGGTGATGTTCACGGTGTGCAGCACGCCAACACACGGTGAGATGATGCCGGCTTGCTGCGATGGCGGCTGGGACGGCGGGGTTGCCGTCGGCTGATCGCCGCCCGGCGGGTCGTTGGCGATCGCCGGGGTGGCCGGCGGGTAGTTCTGCTGCGGCAGGTAGCTGTCGCCGTCGAAAATGTTGACGTCCTCCTCGCTGGTCACCTTGTACATCGGCTTGCCGTCCACCGGGTCGGTCGGGATGTCGACCGAGACGATGTAGTCCTGCGCGCGCAGGTCCTGGGTGACACCGGTCGGCAGCGGCGCGTACAGCGCCAGGCCGTCCGGGTTGTGCACGGTGTCGGTCGGTGGGTACAGGTTGATGTTCGAGGTTGCGAATCCGTAGTTTCCATTGACTGTTTGCGATGCGGCACCGGCGGTGCTGTCGCTCGGGCCGGTCGCCACGCCCATCATCGGGGCCTCGACGCACATCCGGTTGGCGGCGGCACCGAATTCCGGCAATGCCTGCTGGTCGGTCAGTGGCGCGCCGTTGAACATCCGGGCGGTACAGCCGCGGGGTGGCGACCATTCCTCCGAGGTGTAGGTGTCGGCGACTTCCGGCCCCTTGACGAAGGCACCGGTCGAGTCGAGCTGGTAACCCTGCCGGCAGGTCTGGGTCGGGTCGGTGGTGTCACAGGCCAACGGCGCGAACAGGTGCACGTCCACCCCGGGGATGCCGGGCTGGTAGGTCTCAGACACCGCGTCGGCCGGGTCGAGCTCGTTGCGGGTGGTGTCGTAGCTGACGGTGCCGACGATGCCGCCGTTCGTGCCGGGATCGTAAGGCTGAACTCCCCAGTTGATCTCACCGCCGAGGCCGATGATCGGCAGGAAGTTGACGTCGACCAGGCTGCCGAGCACGGTGGTCGGCTTGGTCTCGTTCTCACCCTGGTAGGTGATGCCGGTGGTCTTGTACCTGGTGTTGAAGGCTTCCAGCACCAGCCACTTGCCCAGCGGGTAGGTCTCGCGAATGTTGTAGCTGCCGGTCGAGTCGGTGCTGGCGGTGTTGGTGGCCTGATCCATCAGCGAGTTGTCCCGCTCGCGCACGGTCAGGGTGAACTGCGGGACCGCCCGCTCGCCCGGATCCTGCTTGCCGTTGCCGTTGGTGTCGACGAACACGTGACCGTGCACGTGGGTGAACCAACCGACGATCATCTTGTTTCCGACATCAGAAACGGCACCGCCGGCCACCTCGACGTTGAAGCTCCAGAGGATGTAGTCCTGGTCGTCGTCCCAGACCGAGAGCTGGTAGGTGCCGTCCGGGACGTTCTTGATGTCAAAGGTGCCATCGGCGTTACCGCGCCCGACATAGATCTGCGCGTCACCGGCACCGAGGTCCGACAGCGCCACCCACGGGTTGACGATCGGGCCACCGATCTTGGCACCGGCGAACCCGGTCTCTGGCGTGACCTGGCCGTTCTGGCCGCCGATGTATGGCAAACCGGCCACCACAGTGCCCTTGATCTCACCGGTTGGAGCCGGGCCCCGGCGGGGCAGCGCGACGGCTTGGGTGCGCACGAAACCGAACTGCACGCTCGGCACGAGCTCGGCACCCTTGGTCTGCTCGGTGTCGTAGCCGGTGGAGCCTTCCTGCTCCCAGATGTCGTGGTCGTGGCCACCTTCCAGCGTGGTGGTCTGCACCCACTGGTAGGTCTGGCCGGCGGTCGGTGCCGGCGGGGTCACGGTGGCCGCGTAACGGTCCGGGCCGAGGTTCTGGATGACGATCTGGCCGGTCTGGTCGCTCAGGCACTTGCCGACCGACGCTGGATCGATAATCGCCTTGTTGTTGGCGTCGAAAGCGATCGGCCGGTTCGGCTGCTGGGCATCGGTGGACAGCGACCCGTTCGGGTTGCGGTGCAAGTACTTGGTGCACAGCGCATTGCCGTAGTAGTCGGTGCTGACCAGGCCGAGCACGTCGGTCAGGGTGGCGCTGAAGTTGGCCAGGCCCGCCTCGGCGTCCACCTCGTAGGTGGCATCGACCGGTGCGTTGTCGTTGAACACCTGCAATCGCAAGGTGGTCAGCGGCAGCGGGGTCGGGTTCATCTCGACGGTGACCGGGGTGCGCTGGCCGCTGGCGACGGTGAAGTGCTTGCCGTCGATCTTGAAGCCGTCCGCGGTGACCGAGATCAGGTACTTGCCGGCGGGCAGATTGCCCAGCGCGGTGCTGTCATTCAGGTCGGACTGGTCGCCCTGGGCCACGATCGGTGCGAGGCCTGAGGTGTTGCGCACCGAGGGCCACGGGCAGCTGTCGGCGTAGTCGGGGTTGGTGCTGCCGCCGGTCGCGGTTGCGGGCAGGCACTTGTCGGTGCCCTGGTTGGTAATAGTGCCCGGATCACCGGTGTCGTCGAGGTTGATCAGCCACTTGTAGGTGCTGATCGGATCGCCCTTGTGCACGAATCCCGCGCCGGGACTGACCGATCGGGCGCTCTGCACGTGCATGGTGATGCTGCCCGGACCAATGGCGGCGTGGGCGCTCTGCGATGTTGCGAACAGTACTGCGGGCACGAAGGTGCTCAGCAGGCTGGCAGCGAGCAGCGCACGGCGTGAACGCTGCAGGGATCTTGGACTGCGTGCCACGACCCCTCCCCTCTCGGCTGATCAAGGTCCGACCTGAACCCAGATGTAAGAGGGAACTGTGCGCGAGATAGGGCAATGGCTGCTGGTTCGTTACGCCCACGTCATTCAGGTGTCAGAGCTGTCATCAATGGCTCGACGCTGCGTGACCGGCTGCTTACTCAGCAGCGATAAACAGGGCCTTGCGAGGGCATCCGGCGACTGCCCGGCGAGCCGAGCGCAATTCGCCCCGTTCAAGGATCCGTTGTACCAATATGGGGTATCCCCACGAGTCGACGGTGACCAGGTCCGGCGCCAGGTGCGAGCACATGCCGATACCGTCACAATTTGTCGGATCGATCAGCAGCCGATCAGCGGGCGCCTCGCCGCGCCGGGCCTTCATGCCAGCCCCGGCAGGCCGCCGGACCGCATCCGGCGACAGCTGCCGAGCCGCAGGTGCTCATCGACATCGTCGGCGAAGACGTCCATCGCGCTGGCCACCATGCCCAGCGCCCCGTCCGGGTGCCGGCAGGCGCCGCGGCCGGCGATCTCGGCCCGATAGCGCTGCAACCTGGACAGGTCACGCTCGCGGGCCGCGCCCTCGACCAGCTCGTCCAGTATGTCGGCCACTGCCCGCAATCCGAACAGGCACGGCCCGCACTGGCGAGCGCTGGACTCGGCCAGGTAGCTGGCGATCTGGCTGGCCTGCCAGAGCCCGCACTCGTCGGACCGGATCGGCAGCAGCACCCCGGCGCCGGAGTTGATGCCGTGCGCTGCCATCGCCGCGTGGCTGGCACCGACGCCGGCCACCGCCGACCAGCGCATCCACCGGCCGCCGTAGCCACCGACCAGCACCGCCTGATAGCCGGCCGAGCGGCCGGTCACCGAGCCGATCAGCTCGGCCACCGTCCAGCGCTGATCGGCCTCCACGACCTGCCGGTTGCCCTCGGCGATCACGGTGTACAGCGTCGAGTCCGGCGCCGCGCTGCCGTAGCGCTGGATGAGCGCGATCCGGGCCAGCGTCTCCACGTTGTGGACCAGGGTCGGCCGGCCGTGCACCCCGGAACTGGATGCCGGCACCCGGGTGAAGGCCGGCAGCGTCGGGCCGCCAGCCAGGGATCGGACGATCGCGCTGGACTCACCACTGAGGTAATGCTGGGGCGCCAGGGCCAGTTGCGGCACGATCCGGTCCAGGCCGGCCCGGCGACGCTCGGCCAGTGCGCGAGTCAGCACGTCCAGCAGGTCCGGATCGCCCTCGTGCAGCCACAGCACCGCATCGGTGGCTTCGATCAGCTCGGCCATCGCGGCCAGGCCGTCCAGCACCAGGTGCGGGCGCAGCCAGAGCAGCGCATGATCCTTCGCGCTGGCCGGCTCGCTCTCTGAACCGTTGGCCACCAGCACTCCGCCGGGACCGGCGCGCAGCGCCGATTGGGCTTTCACCGAAACCGGAAAGTGGCCACCACCCCGGCCGGTCAGGTAGCTGCGATCGAGATCGTGCAGCAGCCGCTCAGCGGCCGGCTCGTCCAGCGGCCAGCGGTTGCCGAAGCAGGCCGCGTGCGCGGGCAGGTCATGGCCGGCCAGGCTGGTGCTGGGCACCGGCGAGTACTGGCCGAAGGTGACCGGCCGGGCCTGCAGCAGGCCGGCACGCACCTCGGCAGGCGGCTCGGCCAGCAGCTCGAACGGTCGGTATCCGGTCGAGTTCACCGTTGTAATTCCTGCCGGAGGTCCGACGGGGTGCGCGCGGCATAG
>JBDSAN010000400.1:0-2948 GCA_039922115.1 Jatrophihabitantaceae bacterium | reverse complement strand
TGAGCGTGCGCATCAATACCCCGGAGCTAGCCAACAGCGCCGACAGCAAGCCAGCCGGTCCGGATCTCGACGCCTGGCGTGAGCTGGTCGCTGCCCAGCAGCCGACCTGGCCGGATCCAGCGGTGCTACGAGAGGTGGCCGCCACCCTGGCCGAGCGACCGCCGCTGGTGGTTGCCAGTGAGGTTGATGCGCTGACCGGCCGGCTGGCGCAGGTGGCCCGCGGTGAGGCGTTCCTGCTGCAGGGTGGCGACTGTGCCGAGACCTTCGCCACCTCGTCGCAGGCCGATATCGCCGGCAAGGTCCGGGTACTGCTGCAGATGGCCGTGGTGCTGACCTATGGTGCGTCGATGCCGGTGGTCAAGCTGGGTCGGATGGCCGGCCAGTACGCCAAGCCGAGGTCGACCGAGCTGGACGCCTTCGGGTTGCCGTCCTACCGCGGTGACATGGTCAACGAGCTGCACGGTGACGCCGAGGCCCGCCGGCCGGACCCGAACCGGTTGCTGCGCGCGTACTCGACAGCAGCAAGCACCCTCAACCTGCTGCGCGCCTATGCCGGCGGGGGGTTGGCCTCGCTGGAAAAGGTGCATGCCTGGAACACCGCCTTCGCCCGCACGACCGAGACCGGCAGCCGGTACGAGCAACTGGCGGCCGAGATCGACCTCGCGGTGCGGTTCATGCGCGCCTGCGGGGTGCACGATGCGGCCCTGGACGGGGTGGAGCTGTTCGTCAGCCACGAGGCGCTGATCCTGGAATACGAGCGCGCGCTGACCAGGATCGAGAACGGCATGGCCTACGACCTGTCCGGTCACTTCGTCTGGGTGGGGGAGCGGACCCGGCAGATGGACGGCGCGCACCTGGACTTCGTGTCCCGAATCGCGAATCCGATCGGGGTGAAACTCGGCCCGACCACCACCGCGGAGTTCGCGGCCGAGCTGGTCGAGCGGCTCGATCCAGATGGCGTCGCGGGCCGGTTGACGCTGATCAGCCGGATGGGCAACGCCAAGGTTCGCGACCTGTTGCCGGCCCTGGTCGAGAAGGTCACCTCGACCGGGCACCTGGTGGTCTGGCAGTGCGATCCGATGCACGGCAACACCGAAGAGACCGAGACCGGGGTCAAGACCAGGCATCTGGACCGGATCATCGACGAAGTGGACGGGTTCTTCGATGTGCACGCTGAGCTCGGCACCCACCCAGGTGGCCTGCACGTCGAACTGACCGGTGACGACGTGACCGAATGCATCGGCGGGACGGCCGAGCTGACCGCGGCTGACCTGTCCCGGCGATACGAGACCGCCTGCGATCCGCGGTTGAACATCGAGCAGTCCCTGGAACTGGCGTTCCGGGTCGCCGAGCGGCTGGTTGCCGACCGGCGGTACCGGGACTCGGCCAACGACCGGCGGCCGGGCCGCTGATGAGTGCCGGAGGCGTTTCAGCGACCGTTGATCTGCGCAGCGATACCGTGACCCGGCCGTCGGCGGCGATGCGGCAGGCGATGGCTGATGCTGTGGTGGGCGATGACGTGTTCGGCGACGATCCGACGGTCACCGCTCTGGAACGGCAGGTAGCCGACCTGCTCGGCCATCAGGCAGGGCTGTTCACCCCGTCCGGGACTCTGGCCAACCAGCTCGGCCTGCGATTGCTGGTCAAGCCCGGTGACGAGCTGGTGTGTGACCGCAATGCCCATGTGGTACGGGCTGAACTGGGTGCGGCGGCAGTGTTCTCGGGCATCACCAGCCGCACCTGGCAGGCCGAGCGGGGCCTGCTCGACCCGGCCGCGGTGGCCGAGGTGATTGCCCCTGACGCCGGGCCGTATCAGGTGTCCACGACCGCGATTGCGCTGGAAAACACGCACAATTTCGGCGGCGGCACGGTTCAGCCGCGAGCGGCGGTGGCTGAGGTTCAGCAACTGGCCCGCGAGCATCGACTCGGATTGCACCTCGACGGTGCCAGGCTGTGGAATGCCCATATCGCATCGGGTGATTCGCTGGCCGAGTTGGCTGCCGGTTTCGACACGGTGTCGGTCTGCCTGTCGAAGGGGCTGGGCGCGCCGGTCGGTTCGGTGCTGGTGTCCAGCGCCGAACGGATCGCGGCCGCCCGGATCTGGCGCAAGCGCTACGGCGGCGGCATGCGACAGGTCGGAATCCTTGCGGCTGCGGGCATTTTTGCCTTGCAACACAACCTGAAACGGCTTGCCGACGACCACGCGCGGGCGCGCCGGTTGGCTGCTGAACTGGGCGGCGATCCGGCGCTGACCGAGACCAACATCGTGGTGCTGGCGGTGCCGGACGCGCCGGCAGCAACGGTGGCGGCACGCGAGCGGGGCGTCCTGGTGTCGCCGCTCGGGCCGAAGGTGCTGCGGCTGGTCACCCACCTCGATGTCGAGGACGCCGGTATCGATCAGGCCATCGAGGTTTTGCGCCCGCTGCTGCGCGGCTAGCTCGTGCGCGCGCTGCCCAGATCGCCTCGCCGCTGGCCGCGACCAGGGCTTCGAAACTCCTGCTGAAGCTGCGCCGGCTCGGCGCTCTCACCGCAGGCGTATCGCTGGCCGGGGCCTGCAGGGCGCCGGCGGCATCGTGGCCGACGGCAACAAGGGCGTCGACATCGCCGACTCGATCAACGACCGGATCGCCTACTTCCCGGCGTCCAACCCGTACGTGCCGCAGACCCTGGTCAGCAACGTGAGCCACCGTTTCAGCTCACGATGGGGGTTGACCGGGAGCGATGTCGTAGGCGATCCCGATCGCTTGGGTTCCAGCTGGGATGCAGGGGTTGTGAACAAGGGCTGGGTTGGCACCCCCTCCTCCTGCGGTGACCCATTGGCCTTGGCTGGCCACGGTCTTGCCGGATGGGTCGATCAGTTGGGTGGGGTTGAACCGGACCCGCCAGCCGGCTGGCCAGGTGGTGGGTTTGGCTTGGTCTCCGCCAAGCCAGGCACAGGCCACCCCGCT
>JBDSAN010000399.1:0-3849 GCA_039922115.1 Jatrophihabitantaceae bacterium | reverse complement strand
TCCAGGGCGGCCTTGGCCACCCCCATCCAGTTGTAGGCCGGCCAGGCGACCCGGGCATCGAAGTCCAGCCCGACGATCGACCCGCCGGCCTCGCCGAACAGCGGCAGCGTGGCCACTGCCAGCGACTTGAAGCTGAACGCCGAAACCTCCAACGCGGTCGCGACATCGGCGAACGGCGTGTCCAGGAAGTTCTCACCCAGGCAGGACGCCGGCGCGAAGCCGATCGAGTGCAGCACCCCGTCCACGCCGTCGACGTGCTCGCGGACCCGATCGGCCAGGGCGGCCAGATCGGCCTCGGAGGTGACGTCCAGTTCGACCAGCGGCGCCGGCTTCGGCAGCCGGCGGGCCACCCGCTCGACCAGCGACATCCGGCCGAAGCCGGTGAGTACGACCTCGGCACCCTCGTCCTGGGCAGCCTTGGCCACCGCGAACGCGATCGAGGCATCGGTGATCACTCCGGTGATCAGCAGCCGCTTGCCGTCCAGCATCCCCATCAGCCAATCCTCCGTCTGTAAAAGGTAAAACCATCGGTGCCGCGCATCAGATCCCCATCGCTGGCTGCCGCGAGACCAGCGGGGTGGCTCGGTATCGACCCGGGCATCAGATCCCCATTGCCAATCCCCCATCAACCGGCAACACAACCCCGTTGATGTAGCTGGCCTGTGGTGAGGCCAGGAACCGGACCGCCTGCGCGACCTCGTCCACGGTGCCGTACCGCTTGGTCGGCACGCTGGCCAGGATCTCGGCCTTGCGCGCCTCGGCGATCACCGCGGTCATCTCGGTCTCGATGAAGCCGGGCGCGATCACGTTGGCGGTGATGTTGCGCCCGCCCAGCTCGCGCGCGATCGATCGGGCCAGCCCGATCAGGCCGGCCTTGCTAGCCGCGTAGTTGGCCTGGCCGGCCGCCCCGGCCAGCGCCACCACCGAGGAGATGAAAATCATCCGGCCGCCCTTGTTGCGCAGCATGCCGGAGCTGGCCCGCTTGGCAACCCGGTAGGCGCCGGTGAGGTTCGCATCGATCACCCGGGTGAAGGACTGCTCGTCCATCCGCATCAGCAGGGTGTCATCGGTGATGCCGGCGTTGGAGACCAACACCTCGACCCGGCCGAGTTCGGCCTCGATGGTGCTGAAGGCCGCATCGACCGAGGCCACATCGGTGACATCGCAGTGCACCCCGAACAGCCCGTCCGGCGCGCCGCTGCCTCGATGGGTAACCGCGACCCGGTCCCCGTCGGCGGCCATGGCCTGCGCGATGGCCAGGCCGATGCCTCGATTTCCACCCGTAACCAGCACAGTTCGGCTCACCGGGGCCACGCTAGCGGATCGTCCGGTCAATCGGTGCCGACGGGCGCTACCCGCCGGTAGCCGGCCGGCCCGTCCAGCCCTCCGGTAGGTAGGGTCTGACATATGCGCGCTGTTCAGATCGAGGCATTCGGCGGACCCGAGGTACTACAGGTGGTCGAGGTTGCCGATCCGGTGCCGGCCGAGGGCCAGGTGGTCGCGCGGGTGCTCGCCGCCGGCATCAACTTCGCCGACACCCACGCGGTCGAGGATTCCTACCTCGCCAAGCAGAGCTTGCCGCTGATCCCCGGCGGCGAGGTGCTGGTCGAGCTACCTGGCGGTGGACGCGGGCTCGGCCTGGCCGCCACCGGTGGCTACGCCGAGCTGGTCGCGGTCAATCCCAGCCAGCTGATCGAGGTACCGGACGGGGTAACGGACGCCCAAGCGCTGTGCTGCCTGGTCCAGGGCGCCAGCGCCTGGCACCTGCTGCGCACCAGCACCCACCTGGCGGCCGGCGAGTCGGTGGTCGTGCACGCCGCGGCCGGCGGCGTCGGCACCATCGCGGTTCAGCTGGCCAAGTTGTGGGACGCAGGTCGGGTGATCGCGACCGCGTCGAGTGAGTCCAAGCGGCAACTGGCCCTTGACCTCGGTGCGGACGTCGCGGTCGATTCCGGCGCTGCGGATCTGACCGCCGCGCTGAAGCAGGCCAACGGTGGACGCGGCGTGGACATCGTGCTGGAAATGACTGGTGGTTCGGTGTTCGACCAGAGCCTGCGGGCGCTGGCTCCGTTCGGCCGGCTGGCCACCTACGGGATGGCTGGACGGGCCGAACCGAGCCCGATCGAGGCCGCCAACCTGATGGCGCACAGCACCGCGGTGATCGGCTTCTGGCTCGCGCACACGGCACGGCGGCCGGGCATGCTGGCCGAGGCGGTGACCGACCTGTTCAGCCTGATCCTGGCCGGCAAGTTGAGCCCGGTGATCGGCGGCAGCTACTCGCTGGACCAGGTCGCCGATGCGCACCGCTCGCTGCTGTCGCGGGCCAGCACCGGCAAGCTGGTGCTGCTCCCCTCGTCCTGACGATTCCTTAACCCGACCGGCGGCCGGGCCCAACAGCGTTCCTCGAACGGCGGCAGGCCTACTCGCCGGTCTGGCCGTCCACCTGCTCGCGAATCAGGTCGGCGTGGCCGTTGTGCCGGGCGTACTCCTCGACCAGGTGGCAGAGCATCCAGCGCAGGCTGTGCGTCCCCTCCGGCAGGCTGCGCTCCGCGAGCCGGTCCAAGCCCGCCTCGGCCAGCGCCTGGCTGGTCAGCTGCCGGGATCTGGCTACCGCGTCCTGCCACAGCGCGTTCAGCTGCTCAGGCGTGTCGTGCACGGCCGAATGCCAATCCCAGTCCTGGTCGGCGTCCCAATCCACCTGATCGAAGGGCGGCTGCCAGCCCCGGCCGAATAGCACCCGGCCGAACCAGTAGTCCTCGACCAGCGCCAGGTGCTTGAGGATGCCGCCCAGCGTCATCGACGACACGCCGACCGTGGTGTTCAGGCCGGCCGCGTCCAGACCCTGGCACTTCCAAGCCAGGGTGGCGCGCTGGAAATCGAGGAAGCCCAGCAGGGTGCTGGCCTCGTCAGCTATCAGCGGCGGCTCAGGCCGTCCCTGCTGGTCGATGATCGTCATGGCCGGTGAGTCTAGGGCCCGCCCGTAGCATCCTGGGTCGAAGCTCGGCTACCGGATCCAGCCGGAGCCGACGGAAAGGGGCGCCATGACCGAACAACCCGCGGGCCTGCAACAGCGCGTCGCCGACGCGATCGAGCCGCACGCCATCGCCGAGTCCCGGCATCGAATCCTCAATGCGTTCACCGACCAGAAGCTGCTGTTGCTCGCCCAGGTGGCCGGGGTCGGCCGAGCTACCAACGTGCTCGATCTGGCTTGCGGCAAGGGTGAACTGCTATGTCGCTGGGCGCAGGAGTACGGCTCGATCGGCCACGGCGTGGACCTGTGGCAACCGTTCGTCAATGCCGCCAGGGCCCGCGCGGATGAGCTCGGTGTCAGCGCGGCGGTCTCGTTCGAGCAGGGCGATGCGGGCGAGTACCGCGCCGCGCCGGCGTCCTACGATCTCGCCTGCTGCATGGGCGCGACCTGGATCGGCGGCGGTGTCGGCGGCACGATCGCGCTGCTGCGTCCGGCCCTGCGGCCAGGCGGGCTGATCATCATCGGCGAGCCGTACTGGATCGACCCGCCACCGGACGAGGCCTATGACGCCCTGGGCTTCGGACCCGACGAGTTCGCCTCGTTGCCCGGCCTGCTGGACCGGTTCGAGGCAGCCGGGGCGGAATTGATCGAGCTGGTGATGGCTGACCCGTCCTGCTGGGATCGCTACGTCGGCGCCCAGTGGGCCACCCTGCGAGCCTGGCTGGACGCCCACCCCAGCCACCCCCGGCACGAGCAGTTGAGCGCTCGCCTGGTGACCGAGCGGCGCGGCTACCTGACCTACCAGCGGCGCTATCTCGGCTGGGGCGCGTTCGTCCTGCGCGCGGACTGAAACCGCCGCGACCGAGCTCAGGCGCCGC
>JBDSAN010000398.1:0-4256 GCA_039922115.1 Jatrophihabitantaceae bacterium | reverse complement strand
GCCCCGCTCGCGTAGGGCCCGAACCCGGCCCAGACAGGTCGATGCCGCGATGCCGGCAAGTTCGGCCAATGCGTTGTTGGTGATCCTGGCATCGGCGGCCAGCGCCTGCAGCAGCACCCGGTCGATCGCGTCGATCTGGCCTGGTAGCGAGTCGGCAAGCGGCTCGACTACCCGCTGTCGCGATCGCAGCCTATTCGGCGAGACGGCCCGTCCCGACCGCTTGTTCGAACTGTCCGCTGTCATAGGAGAACTCTCGCAGAATTTTCTTCACCCGGCTCGCTATTTGTCGTGTGATCCTTCATCCTCGTATCATTATCCATCAGCTTTACCGTGACGGCAGTGTGGCCAGGAGGCTTTGATGAAGGTCGGGATTCCCCGCGAGATCAAGAACCACGAGTACCGGGTGGCGATCACCCCCGCCGGGGTGAATGAGCTGGTTCGCAATGGCCATCAGGTCTTCGTCGAGCATGACGCCGGGGTCGGTTCGTCCATCCCGAACTCCGACTACGAAGCCGCCGGCGCCAAGATCCTCGCCAGCGCCGACGATGTCTGGGCCGAGGGCGACCTGCTGCTCAAGGTGAAGGAACCGATCGCGGAGGAATACGGCCGGATGCGCGGGGACCAGACCCTGTTCACCTACCTGCACCTGGCCGCCGACCGGCCCTGCACCGACGCGCTGCTCAAAGCCGGCACCACCGGAATCGCCTATGAAACAGTGCAATTGGCCGACAACTCGCTGCCGCTGCTGGCACCGATGTCCGAGGTCGCCGGCCGGTTGGCACCGCAGGTCGGCTCATACCACCTGATGCGCCAGGGTGGCGGACGAGGCGTGCTGATGGGTGGCGTGCCCGGTGTCTACGCGGCCAAGGTCGTCGTCATCGGCGCCGGCGTATCCGGCCAGAATGCCGCCGCGATCGCGCTCGGCATGCAGGCCGAGGTGCTGCTGCTGGACCGCAATGTGGCCCGGCTGCGCCAGATGGACGCGATCTACCAGGGTCACTGCCAGACCGTCGCCTCGAACGCCTACGAGGTCGAGCGCGCGGTGCTGGACGCTGACCTGGTCATCGGTGCGGTGCTGGTGCCGGGCGCCAAGGCACCCAAGATCATCAGCAACGAGCTGGTCTCCCGGATGAAGCCGGGCTCGGTGCTGGTCGACATCTCGATCGACCAGGGCGGTTGCTTCGAGGACTCCCGGCCGACCACGCACGCCGATCCGACCTACCCGGTGCACAACTCGGTGTTCTACTGCGTGGCCAACATGCCCGGCGCGGTACCGCACACCTCCACCTACGCGCTGACCAACGTGACGCTGCCCTACGCGGTGGAACTGGCCAACCGGGGCTGGCGGGACGCGCTCAAGGCCGACAGTGCCCTGGCGCTCGGCCTGAACACGCACGCCGGCGAGCTGACCAACGCGCCGGTCGCCGAGGCACACGGCTACGCCAGCCGGGACCTGGCCGAGGTGCTCGGATAACCGACTACCGCGATATCTCGCTGTGGCATGAGGCGGCCGGGGACGATTTCGCGCCCCGGCCGTCGCTGACCAGCTTGGACCCGGCCCGCCGGGTGGTCGACGTGGCGATCGTCGGTGCCGGCTACACCGGGCTGTGGACGGCCTACTACTTGAGCCAGGCCGAACCGGGCCTGCGGATCGCGATCGTCGAGGCCGAGGTGGCCGGCTTCGGCGCCTCCGGCCGCAACGGTGGTTGGTGCTCGACGCTGTATCCGGTCTCGCTGGCCACCCTGGCTGCCGAGCACGGCCGGGACCAGGCCGTCCGGCAATACCGGGCCATGCAGCACACCGTGACCGAGGTCGGCCGGGTGATCGAGCACGAGCGACTGGCCGTTGACTGGGCGCGGGGCGGCACCGTCGTGCTGGCCCGCAGCCAGCCGCAACTGGCCCGCGCCCGAGCTGAGGTCGAGCAAGCCCGCGCATTCGGCTTTGGGCCGGCCGACCTTCGGCTGCTGGACCGGGCCGAGGCAACCCAGCGACTGCATGCCAGCGGCGTGCTCGGCGCGAGCTACACCGAGCACTGCGCGGCCATCCAGCCGGCCAAGCTGGTCCGGTCGCTGGCGCGATTGGTCACCGAGGCCGGCGTGCGGATCTTCGAGCGCAGCCCGGTCATCGCGATCGAGCCAGGCCGGTTACGCACCGCCGATGCCGACCTGCGGGCCGATTACGTCCTGCGCGCCACCGAGGGGTTTACCCCTACCTTGCAAGGACATCGCCGGCAGCTGGCGCCGGTGTACTCGCTGATGGTGGCTACCGAGCCGCTGTCTGAGCAGGTCTGGTACGAGCTCGGCCTGCATGACCGGGAGACCTTCAGCGACCATCGACACCTGATCATCTACGGCCAGCGCACCGCCGATAACCGGCTGGTCTTCGGTGGCCGTGGCGCCCCGTATCACTTCGGTTCCCGGATCGCGCCCGACTATGACCGGGTGCCCGCCGTGTTCAGCGCGCTGCGCCGCACCCTGGTCGACCTGCTGCCTGCCGCGGCCGGCGCCCGGATCAGCCACAGTTGGGGCGGCCCCCTCGGGATCGCTCGGGACTGGCACCCTTCGGTCGGCCTGGATCTGACCACCGGGCTCGGTTGGGCCGGCGGCTACGTCGGTGACGGGGTCGCCACCAGCAACCTGGCCGGCCGGACGCTGACCGATCTGGTACTGCGCCGCGACACCGAGTTGACTACCCTGCCATGGGTGAATCATCAATCACCGCAATGGGAAATCGAACCGCTGCGCTGGCTCGGCGCGAATGCCGGGCTGTCGGCAATGACCTGGGCAGACCGGGCCGAGCAGCGGGCAGGTAGGCCCTCGAAACTGGCAGGCCTGGTGAACCGGATGATGGGACGATGAGCGAACCCGAGCGGCCCGGCTCAGCCGGCGCACCGCGACCGAGCCGGATTACCCCGACCAGGATGACCGAGCGGGTCCGCGACGATGACCGGCCGGCACTGGACGAGCTGCTGGACAGCACCGTGCTGGGCCACGTCGGCTTCGTCAGCGAGGATGGCCAACCGGTGGTGCTGCCGATCGCGATCGCCCGCGACGGTGCCGACGTGCTGCTGCACGGTTCGACCGGATCGCGCTGGCTTCGGCTTATCGCACAAGGCAATCCGGTATCGCTGGCGGTAACCGAGATCGACGCGCTGGTGGTGGCCCGGTCGGCGTTCGAATCGTCCATGCGCTACCGCAGCGCGGTGCTGTTCGGCCGTTGCCAGCAGCTAGCGGGCGAGGCGAAGGCCCGCGCGCTGGACGTGCTCACCGACGCGCTGATTCCCGGCCGGGTCGCCGAGGTACGCCGGCCGACCGCCAAGGAGCTGTCCGCGACCCTGGTGCTGCGCCTGGTGGTCGAGGACTACACGATTAAGCGCAGCCAGGGCTGGCCGGACGATCCGGACGAGGACGTGGCCGGCCCGGCCTGGGCCGGCGTGCTGCCCCGGGCCAGCCGCTACGTCGAGGCCTGGCCGGCACCAGACCTGGCCGAGGGCATCGAGTTGCCCGACTCGGTTCGCCAGCTGCTTGCCTGAGCCCTTAGGCCAAGTGCCGCTAACCGGCGGCCACCTCGTGGGCTGCCGAATGCTGAGCCAGCGCCTGCTCGAAGGGTTCGCTGAGCTCCCAGATCGCCTCGAAGGCGTAACGCAGGCTGGCCGTCAGCGACGGGTGCTCGACCAGGATGTTGGTCGAGGTCAGGCCGCCGGCGATCGGATCGGTGAGCGAGAACAGCGCCCGATGCCCATCGGCGAGACATAGCTTCATCGGCACCTGCTCGGCGACCCGGGCGCCCTCACCGGCCTCGATGAACAGCAGGGTCTCGGCCACCACAGCCGGGTTGTCCAGGATGCTGGGCTCGTAGATACAGCGGACGTCCCCACCTGCCCGCACGATCCGCTGGGTCGCGGCAAGCCCGATCTGGTTGTCGGGCATCGCGTAAGGGGACTTGGTGAAGGTCAGCAGTTCGTGCACGGCCTCGCGCTGCAGGTCAAGGAACCGGGCGCCGAGCAGCCCGGGATCGCGCAGTACCTCGACATAGTCCAGGGGCGCGGTCTCCTCGCGCCCGACCACCCAGGTATCGCGCAGGCCGGCCGCCAGGTTGGCCGATTGCGACTCCAAGCCGGCCAGCGCCTGCCGCTGCACCCCCAGTAGCCGCTCGACCGCTGTCTGCGGGTCGGTCGCCGCGTAGCGGGTCACCGGCCCCGGCCAGTCACGAGCCAACCCGCGCGACACCAGGCTGTTCAGGACGTCATAGATCC
>JBDSAN010000397.1:0-3315 GCA_039922115.1 Jatrophihabitantaceae bacterium | reverse complement strand
GGGCCCGGACGACACCCGCACCTTCGGCCCGGTGACCGTGCCCAAGGGCCGGCTGTGGGTGATGGGCGACCACCGCGGTGACTCGGCTGATTCCCGCTACCACTGCGGCGATGGCGGCCCCGGGCCCAACTGCGACCCGGTGGACAGCACCGTCCCGGTATCGGACGTGATCGGCAAGGCGGTGCTCATTGCCTGGCCACCGTCGCGCTGGCGCACCCTGGGCACCCCGAAAACCTTCAGCTCGCTCGGACTGCCAGGCGGCGTGGGCGTTCCTGCAGAGCCGGCCACGGTTGCGCTGGCCGCCGTGGCGGGTATCGGTGGCTGGCGGCGCCGCCGGCGCCGATGAGCGCAGCCGAGCAGGCCGGGCAGGCCACGCTGCGGACCGCCGGCCGGGCGTTTCTGATCGATGACCTCGAACGAGTGCTGTTGATTCACGACCGGGTCGACATCGATGCCACGGACTCGCACTGGATCACGCCTGGCGGCGGCATCGAGGACGGTGAAACGATCGCCGAGGCGGCCTGCCGCGAGGTCTATGAAGAGACTGGCCTGGTCATCACATTGCCATCCGACGCGCCGAGCATGTACACCGAAGCGGTGACTTTCACCTTTGCCGGCAAGTATGTCGAGCAGGTCAACCACTACTTCCTGGTACGAGTTGCGAGCGACTTGCCGGTGCGTCCGGCAGCCAACACCGACGACGAACGACTGGTCGGGTTGGGCCACCGCTGGTGGCCATTGGCCGAACTGGATGCCTCCGACGTGACCCGCGAGCCACGAGCGCTGGTGCAACTGCTCAGGCGAGCGCTGGCGGCGAGCTAGGTGCCCGCCAACCCCGCTCGCAAGGGCACCGCTCGCAAGGCCACCGCTCGCAAGGGCGCCGCTGGCAAGGCCATTGCTCGCAAGGGCGTCCCCGGCAAGCTGGCGCCACGAATCCCGCCGACCTTGCGCTACGAGCGCGAGGTCTGGCGCTCCGGCGCCGGCCTGCTCGCGGCGGTGGACGAGGTCGGCCGTGGCGCGCTGGCTGGTCCGGTCTCAGTCGGCGTGGTGCTGCTAGCTGCTGACACCAAACCAGCCCCGCTGGGGGTCGCCGACTCCAAGCTGCTCACCCCGCAGGCCAGGCAACGCCTGGTTCCCCGGATTCGCCGGTGGGCGATGGACAGCGCTGTTGGGCATGCCAGCGCGGCCGAGATCGACCAGATCGGGATCATCGCGGCGCTGCGGCTGGCTGCTGAGCGGGCGGTTTCGCAACTGTCCGCCGAACCGGACTGGGTACTGCTCGATGGCAACCATGACTACCTGACGCATCGGCCGGTCGCGGGATCGGGTGTGGACCAGCCGAGCCTGTTTGGCGAGAGCACCGACTGTGCTGAGGGCGCTGGGGGCTTTGCGGCGGGTTCGGCGAGCGGTGCGGTGGCCGGCCTGGACCGGTGGCGCTGCACGGTGCCGGTGCACACGCTGATCAAGGGCGACCTGCGGTGCTCATCGATCGCGGCGGCGTCGGTGCTTGCCAAGACCGAACGCGACGGCATGCTGATCGACCTGGCCGAGCAGTACCCGGTCTACGGGTTCGCCGGGAACAAGGCCTACGCCTCGCCGCAGCACCTCGCCGCGCTGCTCGAGCACGGACCCTGTGCCATCCATCGTTGCTCGTGGAACCTGCCTGGCTTGATCGGTCGTGCTGGCCAGCCCGAGCTGCCGTTAGCTGAGGCGCTAGGAATGCCCGATTTGATAGCCAGTCTGACCGAGGAGCTCGCGATGGGCGATGATGGTCAGATGACACCCGCAGGGCCGCACCGATGAGCGCCGAAGATCTCGAAAAGTACGAGACCGAGATGGAGCTGCAGCTCTATCGCGAGTATAAGGACATCGTCGGTCAGTTCAGCTACGTGGTGGAGACCGAACGCAGGTTCTACCTGACCAACGATGTGCAACTCGTCCCGCGCAACGCCGATGGCGAGGTCTATTTCGAGGTCACCATGCGCGATGCCTGGGTGTGGGACATGTATCGGCCGGCGCGATTCGTCAAGAACGTCCGGGTGCTGACCTTCAAGGACGTCAACGTCGAGGAACTCGACAAGCCCGAACTCGATCTCACCGGCAAGGACGGCTTCGGCGGCTAGCCAGTCCGGCAGCGCTGATCTCCGGCTGCGGTTCGATGTCAAGGGCGTGATCCACAGTCCGGCGGGTTATCCACATTCTGACCGTGACCCGCGGCAACCGCCTGCCGAGCAGGCAGCGTGGAGTCCATGCAGCTCAAAGATGCCATCGGCCGCTACGGTGAGGCAGTCGCGGCCCGGTTACTGATCGATGCCGGCTACCGGGTGATCGAGACGAATTGGCGCAGTCGCCGGGGCGAGATAGACATCATCGCGGTTACCGGCCGCACCCTGGTCATCTGCGAGGTGAAGACCAGATCCTCCGTTGCCTTCGGCGAACCGGCCGAGGCGGTCGGTCCGGCCAAGGCCGCCAGGTTGCGCCAGTTGGCAACTGAATGGCTCGCCGCCAACCCCGGCACCTGGGACGAGATCCGCTTCGATGTGATCTCGGTGCTTCGTCCGGCAACCGGTCCCGCGCAGGTCCGGCACTTGCGCGGAGCGTTCTGATGGCGCTAGCGCGAACGCTGTCGATAGCGCTGAGTGGTGTGTCCGGCCGGCTGATCGAAGTCGAGGCGGATATCTCGGCCGGGCTGCCAGGCTTGACCTTCACCGGGCTAGCGGACGTCTCGGTGATGGAATCGCGTGATCGGATCCGTGCCGCCGTGCTCAACTCCGGACTCGGCTGGCCGAACCAGCGGATCACGGTAGCGATGCTGCCCGCCGACCTGCGCAAGAACGGTTCCGCGTTCGACCTCGCCCTGGCGCTCGCGGTCCTCGCCGCGGCGGGCGAGGTACCTGCGGCCGGGCTGCAGGGCACGGTCTGGCTGGGCGAACTCGGGCTGGACGGGCGGCTGCGGCCGATCCGCGGGGTCCTTCCGGCGGCGCTGGTCGCTAACGAGATGGGCATCGGGACGGTAGTTGTCCCGGCTGCCAACGCTGGCGAGGCTGCCCTGGTGGGTGGGCTGTCCGTGCGAGCGGCCGACACCTTGGCCGAGGTGGTGCAAGCCCTACGACCCGGCGCCGCCTCGCTGCCGATCGCCTGCGCGGTGCCAGCCAGTAGCCCGGATCGGTTGCCTGATCTCGCTGACGTGGTCGGCCAGCCGGTGGCTCGTCGCGCGCTGGAGATCGCCGCGGCCGGGGCACATCACCTGCTGCTCGAAGGGGTGCCAGGCGCCGGCAAGACCATGCTGGCCGAGCGGCTGCCCTCGATCCTGCC
>JBDSAN010000396.1:0-3277 GCA_039922115.1 Jatrophihabitantaceae bacterium | reverse complement strand
CCACCCCGCCGATGGTGAGCACCCGCTCGCCCCGGATCCGGCCGGCCCGCGAGACGATGTCGGCGGCGATGTAGGGACCGGACAGGTGCCCGATGTGCAATGGCCCGTTGGTGGTCGGCGGCGCGATGACGTAGACCGACGCCGGCCGCTGGGTGAGCTGCGCTGGCTCAGACACCGGCCGGCTCCGCGCCGTGGTCGGTGGCGATGTCGGCGGTGGCGATGTCGGCGGTGGCGATGTCGGCCGGCGTGCTGGCCGAGTCCAGCGGCATCCAGTAGGCACTGAAGATGGTGAGCGGGGTGTCGGTGCTGTGGTTGTGCACCACGTGCGCCTCCTCGCTGTCGAGCAGGAAGGCCGAGCCGACGCTGACCTCGGTGTTGCCGCTGGCTACCTGCACCACTCCGGCGCCGGCAACCACGATCGACAGTTCCGGTTCCGGATGGCAGTCACGCACGCTCGACGCGCCGGGTGGAACGGTGTACCACATGGCGCCGAACGGCAGCTCGGTGCCGAACTGGTACTGCTGCTCCCAGCGGGCCACCTGGATCGGGCCGACGTCCTTGAAGTCGGACTTTCCGCTGTCAAACGTGCGCATTCAGTGACTCCCTTGCAGTCAAGATCGTGTTGGCCCGCAAGCCGTGCGGGGTTTGCTTGCCCCGTTCTGATCCCGGGCAGGCCCGAGCCGCCGCACGCCGTGAGGTGGCATGCCGCGCTGCGCCGTTGCCGGCCGCATATTGTTGATGGCTGCGCGAAAACAGCTCGTTCTCCCCGAATGATGCGAACGTGGTACGCGCACACTATGTCCGACAAACGTCCGGACGTCTAGGTGCGCAGACTATTTTGACATAAAATTTTCCACCAAATTACCACTAGTTGAACTTCGTCCCCGCGGTCAATGTCGTAGACAGCAGCGCTCGCCGAACCGGCTGCTGCGAAATCCGGTCGGGCACGTCCGATCGGGTTTTATCTTTAAAAATAGGCTCAATCTAACTTGCACAATCGTCAACCGGTTGCCACGTATCGACTGCGCCCGCAGTCAACGCCGGTCCGACTCGCTCGCATTTCGATGCACTCGGCAACAACTCGATCACTGTCTGCAACTGAAGCCGACAGGTCACCGGTTGCTAGCGCCAACACCGACCATTGGGGCAAACCTTCGATACTCGGCAGCAGCCGACCGGCTCCACCGGTCGTCAGTTCCCTTTTGATTGCTGATTGAACTAACTCGCGTCCGATGTCGGACGGCCACTGTCCGTGATCAGACACCGGCTGCCTGATGTCCGAACCATCGTCGGTCGAGCGCGCGCCGGCTCAGCAGCAAGGCTGGCCCGACCACCGCGACAGGCCGGCACTTCGGCCCAATAGCCTTTACTTCAAAGGGTAATCTGTTGCCGCGCGACAACTGGGCGATCAGCTGGTCGCCCTGCGGCAACTCGGCAGAATGATCAAGAAACCGCTCAGCGTCGAATTCACACGGATTGAATCCTGAACCGGATTCAGTCTTGGCGCCCCAGTTAATTGCGCTATCAACAATTGCGAGGTGAATGGCTCGGCTCAGCCGAGGCCACAACTGGCATCGGATGCCTCGACTACTACCGGCACCGGGTCCAGCTTTCCCATCAGCTCGAACAGCAACCGCAACTCGTCCTCGGACAACCTGCTGAAGACCAGCCGAGAGATCCCGGCCAGGTGCACGGTGGCCGCGTCCCGAAGCGCTTGCAGGCCCTGCTCGGTGAGCACGGTGAACAGGCCACGGGCATCGAAGGGATCCGGCTGCCGCTCAACCAGGCCGTCCTTCTGCATCCGGTCCACCAGCCGGGTCAGCCCGCTGCGCGAGAGCAGCACTGCCTCGGCCAGCTCCGACATCCGCAACCTGTGCTCGGACGCTTCGGCCAGCTGGACCAGCACGTCATAGGTGCCGATCGCGATCTTGTGATGGGCCTGCAGGTCCTGCTCCAGGATCCGCAGCAGGTGGGTGTGGGTGCGCAGGAACGCCCGCCAGGCCGACAGCCGCCAGTCCCCCGGGCTCAGCGGCGGATCACCCGCGCCGGCGGCGGAGCTGGGAACGTCTGGTGCTGGCAGGCCTGACATCACAGTCATCGTAGTGACGGCGGGCACGCACGTACGATCATTTGGTGGCAATCGATGAAACCTCGCAGAGCAGCACCGACCTGTCCGCAGCGATCCGGACGGCGCTGGCCGGCGTGCAAGATCCAGAAATCCGCCGGCCGATCACCGAGTTGGGGATGGTCGAGCAGGTAAGCGTCAACCCCGACGGGTTGGCGACCGTCCGGGTGCTGCTGACCGTGTCGGGCTGCCCGATGCGCGAGCGCCTGACCACCGATGTCACTGCGGCGGTAGCTGCGGTGCCCGGCGTCAGCTCGGTCCAGGTCGACCTCGGGGTGATGACCGATGCCCAGCGCACCGAGCTGCGGACCAAGCTGCGCGGTGACAACCCGGTCAATGAGATCCCGTTCGCCCAGCCCGGCTCGCGGACCAGGGTGTACGCGGTCGCCTCCGGCAAGGGCGGCGTCGGCAAGAGCTCGGTGACGGTGAACCTGGCAGTGGCGCTGGCCCAGCGTGGCCTGCAGGTGGGCGTGCTGGACGCCGACATCTACGGCTTCTCGGTGCCCCGGATGCTCGGCGTGACCGGCAAGCCCACCCAGGTCGAGAAGATGATCATGCCGCCGCAGGCCCACGACGTCCGGGTGATCTCGATCGGCATGTTCACCCCCGGCAACACCGCGGTGGTCTGGCGCGGACCGATGCTGCACCGGGCGCTGCAGCAGTTCCTGGCCGACGTCTTCTGGGGCGAGCTGGACGTGCTGCTGATGGACCTGCCGCCCGGCACCGGCGACATCGCGATCTCGCTGGCCCAGCTCGTCCCGTCCGCTGAGCTGCTGGTGGTGACCACGCCACAGCTGGCCGCTCGCGAAGTCGCCGAGCGGGCCGGGTCGATCGCGCTGCAGACCCACCAGCAGATCGTTGGCGTGGTCGAAAACATGAGCTGGCTGGAACTGCCCGACGGCAGCCGGATGGAGCTGTTCGGTGCCGGCGGTGGCCAGGCGGTTGCCGACTCGCTGTCCGAATCGACCGGGACGAAGGTGGGCCTGCTCGGCCAGGTGCCGATCGAGGTGGCCATCCGCGAGGGCGGCGACGACGGGACCCCGATCGTGCTGTCCCAGCCGGACTCACCGGCCGCGCAGGCCTTCGGCTCGATCGCCGACGCGCTGGCCGCCCGCTCGCGCAGCCTGGTCGGCCGCTCGCTGGGCCTGTCGG
>JBDSAN010000395.1:0-5193 GCA_039922115.1 Jatrophihabitantaceae bacterium | reverse complement strand
CAAGGGTCCCTCGGCCAGGCTGAAGCCATTCTGGTCGGCGAGCCGGACGCGCAGCTCGGCCCAGATCAGCTCGTCCGGCCAGTCGGCGAGCTCGGCGTCCGGCCGAACCTGCAGGTATAACCGGGTGATGGTGGGCGAGCGCATGCTGTGCAAGGCGAAGCCACGCTCGTGCCGGGCATAGATCAGCTCGGCCGAGGACGGTGCTGCCTCAGCGAGGATTCCCAGCCAAGCATAGGGATAATCGTGCTGGTAGCTGGTGAGGTCCGGGATCAGCTCCCGGCACCGGCCGTGAAAGCCATCAGCGCCGATCACGAAGTCGGGACGCAGCTCGGCTCGCTCACCGGCCTGGTCGAAGCGCACCGTGGGGGCGTCGGTGTCCAGCCCGGTGATCGCCAGCTCGGCGACCTCGAAGCGCAGATCTGCTTTATCAGCAAGCCGTTTCGCGATCAGATCCTTGACCACCTCCTGCTGGCCGTACACCGTGATGTGCCGCCCGGTCAGCTCGGTGAAGTCGATCCGGTGGCCGCTGCCGGCGAACCGGAGCTCGGTGCCGGCGTGCGGCAGCCCCTCGGCGTCCAGGCGCCGCCCGACCTCGGCTTCGCGCAGCGTCTGTACTGTCCCGTGTTCGAGCACGCCGGCCCGGACCCGGCCCTCGACGTAGGCCCGGTCGCGGCATTCCAGCACGGTCGACTCGATGCCCTGCAGGTGCAGCAACTGCGACAGCAGCAGGCCGGCCGGGCCGGCACCGATGATCGCGACCTGGGTGCGCACCGGGGTCAGCCCCAGACCTCGGCGGCGGTTTCAACGATCAGCTCGAGCATGGCCCTCTGCTCGTCCTTGGATTCGAGCTCGGGACGCTTGGTGGTGACCGGGCCGAGCACCACCTGCTTGCCGGCCGGCACGACGCGCAGCGGTTCGAAGCCGCCCGCGGCTGCCCAGGACGAGCCGACGTTGCCCCGACGCAGGTGGGTGGTGAACGGGGGCTCGGTTCGCGCTGCCATCCCTCGACCTTACGACCTGGCAGGCTTATGGCATGGACGTCACCGAGCTACGCCGTTGGATCGAGGACGCGCTGGTCCGGCACAGTCGGGATGCCGCTGAACGGGATGAGGAACCGGCGGAGCTGAGCACGGAGGAGATCGTCGACGCGGTGTGGGGCCGGCTGCCGCTTGCCGTTCGCCGGCAGGCCAGCCGGGCGCAGGTGCAGGCGAGCCTGACGATGCTGAGCCTGCGGCACCGGATCGCGGTGATCGACCCGGCCGGACGGGCGGGGCTGGCTGAACTGCCACCCGCCGGGCCGGCCGAGTTGGAATCGGACTGACGCTGGCAGGTCGCTCGGACAGCCAACCCGCTAACCTGTTCGAGGCTGCTCACCGGGGATAGCTGATCCGGATTGGCATGCTTGGGGGCGGTAGCTCAGCTGGTTAGAGCAGGGGACTCATAATCCCTGGGTCGTCGGTTCGAGTCCGACCCGCCCTACAATTCCAGTAAATATAGGGTCTCCAGGCTCATCAACAGATGTTCGCCATCCCGCACACAGGCATTACAGACGAGTACACTCGACGCATGCCGAAGGTGAAATCGCCCGCTATGGCGCCTCTCGTCGGGCTGCTGCCCGACTGGCGGATCTCGCTGCGGGCCCGTGGGCGGTCGCTCGCTACCATCGCGTCGTACCTGTCGGTGGGTGAGTCGTTCACCGACTATCTCGCCGCCAACGGGATGCCAGACGGGGCGGGAACGATCGCTCGCGAGCACGTCGAGCAGTACCTGGCCGACATGCGCGAGCGCGGGCTGTCGCCGGCCACCGTGGCCAAGCACTACCGCTCGTTGCAGCAATTGTTCAAGTGGCTCACCGACGACGGCGAGATCGCCCGCTCGCCGATGGAGCGGATGAGCCCGCCGTCGGTTCCCGAGCAACCGGTGCCGATTCTCGACGATGCGGCGCTGTCGGCATTGCTGGTTACGTGCAAGGGCAACACCTTCGAGAACCGTCGTGACACTGCGATCATCCGGTTGCTGCTCGACACCGGGATGCGGGCAGGGGAGCTATGCGGACTGCGCGTCGAGGACATCGACTTCGAGCATCAGGTCGCGCTGGTGCTCGGCAAGGGCGGCCGTCACCGGGCCTGCCCGTTCGGGTCGAAGACCGCCGACGCTCTGCGCCGGTACGTGCGTTTCCGTGGCCGTCACGACGCTGCGGAGTCATCGCCGTTCTGGCTCGGCAAGAAGGGGCGAATGACCGACTCGGGGGTACGTCAGATGCTCGAACGGCGGTGCGTAGACGCGGGGATTCCGGCCGTGCACCCGCACCAGTTCCGGCATACGTTCGCCCATGACTGGCTGGCGACCGGTGGGCAGGAGCACGACTTGATGCGGCTGGCCGGTTGGCGTTCGCGGGAGATGGTCGGGCGCTACGCCGCCTCTGCGGCGGACGGGCGGGCGCGCGACGCGCACCGGCTCAAGGCCCGCGGGGATCGGCTCTGACGTGGCGAAACTTCGAACATGTATGACATACTCGACGTGACCGGGATACGGGTTGTGCGTTCCGGCCGTCGACACAAGATCGGAGTCGCGCACATTGTGGCGGTTACGAATGCGGTGGATCCGATCCCGGTCGGCGATCAGTTGTTGTTCGTCGGAGTCGATGACCGCGGCATCGAACTGGAGATTATTGCGGTGCCGGACAACAGGAATCCTGAGACGCTGGCCGTCATTCACGCGATGCCGACCGAGTTCAGAAAGGGACACGGCGATGGCGAGAAAGACGAAGACTGAGTACGTGATCGGACCCGACCTGGACCTGGACGAGGAAGAGTTCATCCTCAAGGATGGCCGTCGGCTCACTAACGAGCTCGCTGAGCAGATCGCCGAAGAGACGTTGGCCGAGGTCCGTCGCCGCAACCTGATCCCCGGCGGTAAGTCCTTGTCCGGCGGCTCGGTGCATTCCCCGCGCGTGCAGTTCAGGGTGCCGGAAGAGCTGCGCACGCAAGCGGAGCAAGTTGCCGAGGATGAGGGGGTCAGCCTCTCTGCGTTGGCTCGTCATGCGCTTGAGGACTACGTGCGTTCGCGAGCTTCCTAGCGCGCTGCCCGTCGTCGCGCTTGGGCTGCCGCTCTGGACATGCGCAGCATGTGCGCCTGCATCAGTTCTCGTCACAGACGAGGATTCGGTCTAGCAAGGCCGCGAGCGGGCTTCAACCCCCGAGTAAATAAGGGAGTCCGCACAAGGGTGGCGCCGTAAGACCTCATAACCCCTGGGTCGTCGGTTCGAGCCCGACCCGCCCCACAACCCTCGTACCTGCCGGCTTGAATGCAGGGGGCTCGGCCCTGCTGGCGTAGCGCTCGTGGGCGGGCTGATGGTGCAAGCCCACGCGATGCAGCATGGCATTGGCGCCGTGCGGCCCACCCGGCCGCGTGCATTACCGACCACGCTGCTGAGCGCGGCCGGCTCAAAGGTAGTGACGGCAGGCGGCAACGCCACCTCGCCGCGCAGTTGGCCGCCCCGCGTCCCCAGCGCATAACTCACGGCGTGAACGGCCAGCCGAGCTCAGTCTGATCGCCACAGGGCAATGCCGCCCGGTCCGATACCTGGCGCAGGCGACTGTGCGTGAGCCGCATTCGGGCTGCAGCGGATTCGATCCCTTAAGGCGGTAGGCGAATACCGCTGTTAGCCGACGACCGTCGCAGCGCCCACCGCTCGGCATCGCGGATGGATACCGAGCGGTGGGAACAGCGATTGGTCGGGTCAGTCGTTGAGTTGTTCGATGAGAATTGAAGCGTTGATGGCTGCCGCTGTGCCGCCTCGGTCGGTGTCCAGCACCACGTCGCCTACGGAGGTCCAGTTCTCCAGGGTGAGGACGTCGCCGGTGACCAGGGTCAGCACGGCTGTGCCGTCGTTGGGTTCGCCGCCAGTGGAGCCGAAGACCAAGGCGCCGCTCGGGATCGGATCGCCGTTGACCCGTAGGTCGAACTGGTTGGATTCGTTGGCGAGAACGGAGAAGGTCACCTTGTAGTTGCCGTCGTTGGGGATAGTGAAACTACCGGTCCCAGGCGTGAATCCGATCGCTCCCTGCGAGGTTGCGTCCCCCTGGCGCGCGCTGAAGGTCAGCGTTCGGCCGGCGACCGCCTTATGAACTGTCTCGGCGACCGTATTGATCGCGTGCAGGTAGACGAAGCCGGCCGGTCCTGCGCCAATCCCGTTAGCTCCCGGCGGCCCAACCGGGCCAGGAGCTCCGTCAAGGCCGGCCGGACCGGCAGGTCCCATCGGGCCAGTGCCCAGTCCCGGAGCGTAGTAGCCGAGCAGATCCACGATCACGCTGACGCTACCTACCGGGTTGTAGATACGTATCACCTGAGTACCGGTGACGGCTGGATCGATGCGGACGGTAGCCGCGTTGGCAACCGTG
The DNA here is from genome assembly GCA_039922115.1 of Jatrophihabitantaceae bacterium. Lineage (GTDB taxonomy): Bacteria > Actinomycetota > Actinomycetes > Mycobacteriales > Jatrophihabitantaceae > Jatrophihabitans_A. Next base: position 790 of record JBDSAN010000395.1, on the reverse strand, counting down.
ACTCCCGGGTTCCAGTTGGTGGTCGATGTGCCGGGCCGGCTTGATTGCCCATAGACAGTAAGGTAGCCATGCGCGGTTCCGCTCTCGGCGGTGACGTTTACTGCCAAAGCGATCGCGTCGTCCGGAACCCCGGGCACCGTGATGATGCGGGTTTGTCCGGCAATAAACGGACCTTTGGGAGTGCCCAGACCGATACGAGAGTCGACGATTCGGGTTGGGGTCACCGTATGGTACCCGGCCGCCGTGGCCGGATCGCTGGGTGCTGCGAATACGCTGCCCGTGCCAACCAGCAGAACCAAACCGATGAGTCCAGCGGCTGCGGTGGTTCTGCGAACTGACGGGGTACGTCGGAATGGGATCATGACAGGCCTCCTCGCCCAGAAGGTCCGGGCGGCTTGAGCCTTTAGTAAGCGCTCTAACATCGCCAGTGCCTTTGGTCCTCAAGCTCGGTGCAGCGGCCGGGCACTAAGCCCCCTGTGGTGGTGACTTATGGCCCTAGGCGAAATACCGGACCGCGCGGATCGTCTCGGGTACAGGTCCTTGAGAACCCCTGGCTCACAAGGAATTTGAGCCGGATTCCGTCCACGATGAGAATCCGCGCGTTGACTCGAGGAGTGGTCGATGAAGCGGTTCGTTGTCCGACTGTCCGTACTCACGCTGGTGGCCGGCTCGGTCATGGTGGTCGAGTTCCACTCCGCCCTGACACAACGCGCTGCCGCGGCCACGTCGCAGCTCGCGCCAGGCACGACGCCGCACTACTACGGCCCATATGCCAACTATGCGAACAGTC
>JBDSAN010000394.1:0-3687 GCA_039922115.1 Jatrophihabitantaceae bacterium | reverse complement strand
GCGCGCGCGGGCACACCGCACAGCGGATCATCTGGATCGTCAACTCCTACGGCCAGTCCAGCTCGCCTGGCACCGATGCCGCGGTGTCGATGGCGATCAACCTGCTCACTGGGTCGGCGCCGTTCCTGCGCAGTTACCGCACCTGGTTCCGGCCCCAACTGAACGCCATCAACCCAGTGATCATCACGCTGATCAACCGGATGCTCACCGACTCCGATCGCTACGCCGGCCCGTACCGGACCCGGGTCGCGTTCGGGCCGGCACCGGCAGTCGGGGGCATCGGCGAGTTCACCGTCGAGGTGCGCAGCGCTCGCGAACTGCCGGTGCCATTCGCGCACTACCGGGTGCTGGCCACCGCCGGCCTGCGGTTGCACGTGTCACGGGCTGGCCGGACGAACAGTTCCGGCGTGGCGATGCTGACCTACACAGCGTTGCGGTCCGGACCGCTATCGGTCATGGTGGCCGGTGCTGCGTTGCCGAATACCACTATGCGATTGGGCTATTCGCCTACGCACAACACCAGCAACTTCAGCACCGGCTCGCAGCGGGTGGCCCTGGTATCCGCACATCGGCTGGCTGACGTCCGGCCGGTCGCGACCAAGGTCATTGTGCGGCCGCCGACTATCCGGACGGCCGTGGTCGGCGGCCCCGGTCCGCGTCCGGTCGGGGCCCCGGTCACCGACCTGGTACAGGCCGCCGGGTTGGTGCCGAAGGCAAGCTACCGGCTGACGGTCCGCCTGCAGGATTCCTCAGCTGCTGGGTGCGGCACCGCGAGCCGGCTGGTTCAGGCCGACCCGCATGGCCGGTTCGTGCTGAACAGCCCGCCGATCGCGGTGTGCGGTACCGGCCACGACACCTTCGCCGAGCGGTTGACTGACCAGCACGGGCACGAGCTTGCGGTCAGCGCGCCAGGGCAGCCGGCCGAAACCTTTCCGGTGGCACCGGCGGTCCGCACCGCGGTCATCGGTGGCCTCGGCCCGCGACCGGTCGGTACGCCGGTCCGTGATCGTGTGCAGGGCAGCGGCCTACCAGCCGGGCAGCCGCTGCAGGTACAGGCGAGCCTGTTCGATGCCGGCGGTCAGCGCTGCGGCACGGTGACCGGGACGGTTCGAGCCGATGCGCATGGCGTGATCGACTACCGGACCGCGGCGTTGCCGGCCTGCGGGACGGTCCGGGACAGCTTCACCGAACTCGTGCGTGATCAAGCCGGGACGGTGCTGGCCAGCACGCCGGTCGGGCAGCCCAGCGAGACCTTCCCGCTGGTCCGTGTTCCCAGCACGCCGACCCCCAGCACGCCAACGCCCAGCAGCCCGACGAGTCGGACACCGCCGGCTCACCTGCCGACACCGGCACCAAGCCAGCCGCCGCACTCGCCACCGCCGCTGGCCTCGACCGGCAGTACACCGACCGTGGCGATGCTGGGAGGGTTGGCAAGCCTCGCGCTCGGGCTGGCTGCGCTGCTGATCGGGCGGCGTCGAGTTTGAGCTGGCTCACGCGTGGTGCAATTTGACCAAGTGTGAAGCGAGTGCGTGGTCCAGCCGGGTTAACAGTGACCGATTACGGGCAGGATCGTTAAGTCGACAGGAGCGCTGGCGGTCGGTAACGGCCGAACCGGCGATGCTATCGGTGCTAGTTTGGCCGAAAGCCGACAGTTTGGGTGAGGGGAGTCGGGATGATGTTCCGCCGCGTCGTTGGCGCCACAGCAGTCGCCGCGGTCGCCGCTGGTGCCTGCCTGCTGGTGAGCAACAGCGCTGGAGCGGCCAGCACCCCACCTCCGCCTACCCCGGTCAGCCTTAACGCAACTGGTCTCAGTTCCTCGGCCTGCCCGTTGCCGGTCGGTTCGGCGCTTGCCTTCAAGCCGGGCACGACGTTGCTGCTCAAGTCGCTGCTAAACCTGAACCTGCTGGCACCGAGCCAGTTAACGTTGCTTTCCGAGGCGAAGACGAACCCACCACCGACCAAGAAGACGTATTCGCTTACGTCCGCGGGCGTGACGATCAGCTTCCCGAACACCGGGATCTACGACATCACCTGGCCGGCGGTTTCGGTGCTCGGCGTGGTCACCGCCACCCAGAGCGCGAAGCTGATCATCAATTCCAATGTGCAGAAGTGCCAGGTCGGCGTGTCGGTGCCGGTTCCTAGCGTGTCGGTGCCGCTGGTGCCGAGTTCGGTGACCGGGCCGGTCAATGGCGTCCTGAGCAGTGCGGCCAATGGTGTCAACGGCGTGCTCAGTCCGGTGAACAGCGCGGTCGGCGGCATCCTTGGCAACGTGAACGGCACGATCGGTGGCGTCACCGGCAACCTGCCGGGGGTGGCTAGTCCTGGCGCCGGTGTGCCGCCGGGTGGCTCGGTTCCCGGCACCAACTACCACCCGGACGGCCCGACCGTCGCACAGCGGACCGTCCCGCAGGGCTATGGCAGTGGCAACGGCGCTGCCGGACTGTACATCCCGGCCAACGGCGGTTCGATCAACGCTCCGGCGATCGGTCTGATCGGTGGCAAGGCCGGCGCCGGCAGTACTGCCGTCAAGTCCGGCGGCTCGCCCAAGACGGTGGACTTGGCCGCGAACAAGCCCCGATCCGCGCTCGAAGGCTGGTCGGCCCTGATCGTGTTGTTGGCGGTGCTTGCACTGTCCGGCGCGACCGCACTCTATGCCCGCACCTTCCTGCTGCAGCCAGCCGCCGCCCGGGTGCGCGCCTGACCTGCAGTCGGACCGCGCTCGAAGGTCGGCGCGTCTGCTAAGTGAATCTGCGCGATTTCGTCTTCACGCTGCCTAACCGGTAGCCTGAGCCGGTTGTCCATCTGCTGGAGACGCCTGGTGTCTCCACTTCGCCCGAGTTCAGCGGCGAGTCTCTCGACTCACAGCCGGTCCCGCGCGAGATGGCTTCCCTCCTGCCACGGAGAGTCCGTGGCCGCACAGTCCACAGGAGGCTGGGTTAAACCCATGCGCCATTACGAAGTTATGGTCATCCTCGACCCCGAACTCGATGAGCGAACCATCGCACCGTCGTTGGACGCTTTCCTGTCCGTCATCAAGAAGGACGGCGGGACGGTGGAGAAGGTCGACATCTGGGGCCGTCGCCGGCTGTCGTTCGAGATCAAGAAGAAGGCCGAAGGCATCTACGCGGTCATCGACATCAGCGCGGAGCCCGCGTCGGTGATCGAACTGGACCGTCAGCTGAACCTGAACGAGTCGGTGTTGCGCACCAAGGTGCTACGGCCGATCCCGCAGAAGGCCAAGTCCAAGAAGGCGGCCGCCAAGAAGCGCGAGTCTGCCGCCAAGAAGAGCGAGTCTGCCGCCAAGAAGATCGCCTGATGGCCGGCGAAACCGTCATCACGGTCGTCGGCAACCTGACCGCCGACCCGGAGCTGCGGTTCACCCCGTCAGGGGCTGCGGTCGCCTCCTTCACGGTCGCCTCGACGCCGCGCACCTTCGACCGCCAGTCGAACGAGTGGAAGGACGGCGAAGCGCTGTTCCTGCGCTGCTCGATCTGGCGGCAGGCGGCCGAGAACGTGGCTGAGTCGTTGCAGCGCGGTATGCGGGTGGTCGTCACCGGCCGGCTGCAGCAGCGCTCGTTCGAGACCCGCGAGGGCGAGAAGCGCACCGTCATCGAAATGCAGGTCGATGAGGTCGGTCCGTCCCTTCGCTACGCCACCGCGAAGGTCAACCGGACCCAGCGCGGCTCG
>JBDSAN010000393.1:0-3989 GCA_039922115.1 Jatrophihabitantaceae bacterium | reverse complement strand
GACGACGTGATGGACGAGGCGACCGTCCGGCGTGGGGCGGTGGCCGCCAACTCGCGATGGACGAACACGGTCGCGATCCTGACCGGCGACTTCCTGTTCGCCCGGGCCTCCGACATCCTGGCCGATCTCGGACCGGAGGCGGTGCGCATCCAGGCCCGCTGCTTCGAGCGGCTGGTGACCGGCCAGATCCGCGAGACCGTCGGACCGAAGCCCGGCGTCGATCCGATCGATCACTACCTCGCGGTGCTGGCCGACAAGACCGGCTCGCTGATCGCCACCTCGGCCGAGTTCGGCGCTCGCTTCGCCGGGGTGGACGAGGGCATGATCGACAGCCTGCGCAGCTTCGGCGAGCAGTTCGGAATGGCTTTCCAGCTCTCTGACGACATCATCGACATCGCCAGCGAGACCGGGCAGTCCGGCAAGACGCCGGGCACCGACCTGCGTGAAGGCGTCCAGACGCTGCCGGTGCTCTACGCATTGCAATCCGGCGATCCGGCCGACGCCCGGCTCCGGGAACTGGTGAGCCGGCCGATCACCGACGATGCCGAGCATGCCGAAGCGCTCCGGCTGATGCGCGGATCCGCGGCGCTCGACCAGGCCCGCCGGACGGTGCTTGAGTACGCCGAATCGGCGCGCGCCACCCTTGCCGCGCTGCCCGATTCACCGGCAAAGTCAGCCCTGGACGCACTCGCCGACCTTGTCGTCGTGCGTAGCGGCTGAACCTGACCGGATAGCCTGTAGGCGTAACCTACGGTTGCGTAGGTACGCCCTCGGCAAGCGGACAGGAGCGTCAGATGACCGCCACAACCAGCAAGGTGCCCGGCGTGTCAGAGCGCACGATCACCGGCCTGCTGCAAGAACTCGAGCCGGTCGTCGCCGCGAACCTGGACCGGCACCTGGCTGCCGCCAAGCCCTGGCAGCCGCACGACTACGTGCCGTGGAGCGAGGGCAAGAACTTCGCCTTTCTCGGCGGTACCGACTGGGATCCGGCCGAGTCCAGGCTGGATCCGGTGGCCAAGGTCGCGATGGTCGTCAACCTGCTGACCGAGGACAACCTGCCCTCCTACCATCGCGAGATCGCGACCCGGTTCAGCCGGGACGGCGCTTGGGGCGAGTGGGTGGGCCAGTGGACGGCCGAGGAGGGCCGGCACGGAATCGCCTTGCGCGATTATCTGGTGGTGACTCGCGGCGTCGATCCGGTCCGCCTGGAGGACCTGCGGATGCAGCACATGGTGGCCGGCTACGACTCCGGTGACAAGACGCCGTTGCAGGCGGTCGCCTACGTGTCATTCCAGGAACTCGCCACCCGGGTATCGCATCGCAACACCGGCAAGGCGGCCGGCTGCCCGATCGCCGAACAGCTGCTGACCCGGATCGCCCTGGATGAGAACCTGCACATGGTGTTCTACCGCAACCTGGTGTCGGCTGCCTTCGAGATCGAGCCGGACGCGACCATGTCAGCGGTCCGCGACGAGGTGGTCGGTTTCCAGATGCCCGGCGCCAACATGCCCGACTACCTGCGTAACTCGGTGACCATCGCCAAAGCCGGTATCTATGACCTGCGGCTGCACCACGACGCGGTGGTCGCGCCGGTGCTGAAGTTCTGGAACGTTTTCACCCGAACCGACCTCGGCCCGGCCGGCGAGCAGGCCCGCGAGGAACTGGCCGAATTCATGGCCGGCCTGGACGCCCAGGCCAGTCGATTCGTCGAGCAGCGTGACAAGGCGCGGGCTCGAACCGCTGCCCGCGCCGGTAGCTGAGCTAGCGCTCGTCCTGCCGAACTGCCTGCCAGCCGTCAGGAGCATAGAACTCGATCACCCTGGGTATAGACGCGCCTACAAGCGGGTACGCTTACGCTAGGTTAACGAGGATCGCACGCCGTTCTGCGCCACCTGTGATGGTTGATGAGCTTCATCCGGGACGTGGGACTGGACCCGTGAGATCGCGCGGCTCACGAAAAAGCAGGAGGCGAGTGGCGTTGTCCGCCAACCGATTCAGTACAGGTTCGGGGCGAGGGCTGATCGCATTCGTCGGGGCAGCGATCGTTGCCGGTGTCGTGCTCGGCGCCCAGCCAGCCGTTGCCGCCACCCACCGGCCGGCGCATTCGACCGCTGGCGTGCATGCCACAGCGACCAGCCATTCGGCCAGCGCCCGCGGCAAGGAACACGATCGCGCCGGGTCAGCCGGTAAGGCCCGCGCCGAGGCAGCCAAGCGTGCCGAAGCCAAGCGTGCCGAAGCCAAGCGGACGTCCGAGCAGCGCGAGCAAGCAGCCAAGCGCCGGCAGGCTGAGCGCCACACTCGACAGCACCAAGCCGAAGCCCGTAAAGCCGAAGCCCGTAAAGCCGAAGCGCGTAAAGCCGAAGCGCGCAAGGCTGAAGCCCGCAGGCTGGCCCGAGCCAAGGCCGAGCAGCAGGCTGCTGCCGAACGGGCTGCCCAGCAGGCCGCAGCCGAGCAGGCCAGCCAGCACGGCACTGACCTGGCCGCCATCGAGCAGCACCTGGCGGCGGTCAAGGCCGCTGAGCAACTGGCAGCCAAGCAAGCCGCAGCGGCAGCGGCGCAGCAGGCCAAGCTGCGCCAGCACGATCAGGCGATCCTGACCTCCGTCGTCCAGCAGCGTGCCAGGCTGGCCGCGGCACAAGGCGCGACCGCCGCGCAGCAGGCTGCCCGGGTGCAGGCCAGCGCGCTGAGCGCCGCCTTCAGCGCTCCGAGTGCTGGCTCCAACACGGCCTCCTCGAACAACGCCACAGCGACTGGCGGCGGCCAACAGGCGGTCGCCGGGGGCAAGGCTGCCGCGGCCAAGCCGGCGGCGAAGCAGGTCGTCGCCGCGGCTCATCCGCGCGGCGAGCGTGCGCTCGGCTCGGCGGCGCCCTTGCTCGACGTCCCGGTCACGATCGTCCAAGCCGGCCTGTCGGTCGGCTCCGAACCGGCGATCCTGCTCGCCCTGGTAGTGGTGTTCGGCATGGGCCTGGTCTTGGCCGGTACCTACCGACGGTTCCCGGCCGCGCGCAAGCTGCCGGTGCGTTCAGAGCGCGACTGAGGCGCTCGCGCGGCTGAGGGCAGCGGCTCGCTGCCGGTAGATGGCGTCCCCGGTCAGGACGGCCAGCGCTATCCAGACCAGCGCGAAGCCGGCCAGCCGTGCCGGCGGCAGCGGCTCGTGCCGAATGCCAACCCCGACCGCGAATTGCAGCACCGGCGCCAGGTACTGCAATAGCCCGATAGTGCTCAGCGGTAGCCGCCGGGCACCGGCCCCGAACAGCAGCAGCGGGATTGCGGTCACCGCACCGGTACCGGCGAGCAAGGCTGCTTGGCCGGCACCGTGCTGGCCGAAGGTCAGCTGGGACTGCCCGGCGAGCACGAACAGCGTGATCAGCGCGGGCCCGGCCAGTACCCCCGTTTCCACCGCCAGCGACTCGATGGCTCCGGCGCCGACCTGCTTCTTGATAAAGCCATAGCCGCCGAATGAGGTGGCCAGGATCAGCGCGATCCAGGGCAGCCGGCCGTAGTCCAGGGTCAGCACCACGATCGCCAGCGACGCGATGCCGACCGCGATCCACTGCGCCGGCCGCAGCCGCTCGGACAGCACGAAGACCCCGAGCAGGATTGTCAGCAGCGGGTTGATGAAGTAGCCGAGGCTGGTCTCGACCACGTGGTCGTTGTTGACACCCCAGATGTAGACGCCCCAGTTGACCGACACCAGCACCGCGGCCAGCGCCAGCCGGGCCAGGCTGGCCCGGTCGGCGACCAGCGCCGCGACCGCCGGCCAGCCCCGACTCACGCTCAGCAGCAGCGCAACGAACACCACCGACCACAGCATTCGGTGCGCCAGGATCTCGACCGCCCCGGCCGGCTTGAGCAGTGGCCAGTACAGCGGGAAGAGCCCCCACAGCAGGTAGGCGCCGGCGCCGTAGAGCAAGCCCCGGCGATTCTCGTTGCCGTGGCTCATACCGGCCAGCCTACGGCGTGCGCTGCTGCTCGCTGGCGGCCGCGAG
>JBDSAN010000392.1:0-5377 GCA_039922115.1 Jatrophihabitantaceae bacterium | reverse complement strand
CTTGGCGCCCTTGTCGACGGCGTCGCGAACCTGGCCGGTGACGTCGTCGCGGCCCTGCTCGGTGGCCAGCGGGCCGATGTCGGTGTCAGAGTCCATCGGGTCACCGATCACCAGCTCGGACATGTGCTTGACGAATGCCTCGGCGAAAGCGTCATAAACGTCGTTGTGGACGATGAATCGCTTTGCCGCAATGCAGGATTGGCCGTTGTTCTGGCAGCGCGCGGTGGTCGCCACCTGGGCCGCCTTGTCGATATCGGCCGATGGCATCACCACGTAGGCGTCACTTCCGCCCAATTCCAGCACGGTCTTCTTCAGATTCCGGCCGGCGACCTCGGCCACGGCTCGGCCGGCGCCCTCGCTGCCGGTCAGGGTGGCGGCCGCGACCCGGCGATCGGCCAGCACCGCCTCGACCTGACCGGAGCCGATCAGCAGGGTCTGGAACGCCCCTGCCGGGAAGCCGGCCCGGCTGAACAGCTCCTGCATGTACAGCGCGGTCTGCGGGACGTTGGAGGCGTGCTTGAGCAAGCCGACATTGCCGGCCATCAGGGCCGGTGCGGCGAAGCGCATTGCCTGCCATAGCGGGAAGTTCCACGGCATCACGGCCAGTACCGGACCGAGTGGCTGGTACCGGACGAAGCTGTTGGTGGCGTTGACCGCGCTCGGTTCGACCGGTTCGTCGGCGAGCAATCCCTCGGCGTGCTCGGCGTAAAATCGGCAGGCCTTGGCGCACTTGGTGACCTCTGCCTTGGCCGAGGCGAGCGTCTTGCCCATCTCGGTGGTCATCAGCGCGCCGAGCTCATCGCGGTCGGCATCCAGCAGGTCAGCGGCCGCCTGCATCCACTGCGCCCGCTGGGCGAAACTCGTCGCGCGCAGCGCCGCGAAGCCGTCGGCGGCTGCCTGCAACCGGGCGTCGATCTCGGCGTCGGTCAGCGCCGAGAAGGTCTTGAGCACTTCGCCGGTGGCCGGGTTGGTCGTCGCGATGGGCATCGTGCGTGGCTCCTAGCATCGTCGCGGAAATGAGCTGGCAGCATCCACGTTAGTCCAGCCGATCACCTACTCGGTGCCGGGCCGGGACCGGATTGGCCTTGTGCGAGAAAACATATTCGCCGTTGTGCCCAACCGGTAACCGACCGGGTCCGAATGACTCCCGACAGCTTCACCAAGGGAGTGGAAAACTCCCGCCAGCTTCAACAAGGGAGTACACAATGAAGACCTCGATTACCCGCACCCTGGCCGGCGTTGCCGCAATCGCGGCCATCGCCGTGACCGCCTCCGCGTGCTCGTCCAGCAAGGATTCGTCCAAGCCGGTCGCCGACATCGCTTCACTGACCGGCCAGACCACGGCGGTCGCGCTGGACAAGGGCTTCACCGACGCGCTCACCACCCTCAAGCTCACCCCGGGCACCGTCGGTACCGCGAAGCTTGAGAGCGGCTCGCTGATCTTCCCGATCACCGGCGGCCATGTCACGTACTACAAGCCAGGCAGCGTGAGCCCGTTCGTGCAGGGCGACATCAAGCACGATGGCAGCGGCCTGTCGCTGACCGCCGGTTCCATCAAGGTCGAGCTCACCAACTTCGACATCGACCCGGGCGCGTCCAAGCTCTACGGTGACGTCTCGGTCAACGGCACCAAGGCCGCCACCCACGCCTACCTGTTCTACCTGGACGGCACCACCCTGAAGGCGCTGCAGACCTCGGGCAACACCGCGATTCTCGAAGGCACCAAGGTCGAGATCTCGCCGGACGCCGCTGGCCTGCTGAACCAGACCTTCAAGACCGACGCGGTCAAGGCCAACCTGCTGGTCGGCATCGCCAAGATCACCGTCAACACCAAGTAACCGGTAGCCGGCCAGCCCGGCATCCGGAGCTAAGCGCCAGCACCACCGGCCGTTCGCCTACGCTGCAGAGCGTGCGCGGATGGCCGGTGGTATTTGTGGTGGTGCTGGTCATCGCCGGCCTGGTGCTGCTCATCGCGCGTAGCCGGCGCCAGCTCGGCACCCCAGAGCAGCGCGCCAGCTTCGACACCCTGCACACGGTCAGCCAGCTCGCGCCAAGCCTGCGGCAGGGACTGACCCATCGTGGCGCCGAGGGTTCGGTCCGGCACTTGCGCGCACTGCTCGGCGTGGATGCGGTTGCGCTGACTGATCGCAACGTGCTGCTGGCCTGGGACGGAACCGGGCGGCACGCTCACCTGGTCAAATCCGTCGAGCTGGCCGGACCGGTGCTGACCACCGGCGCGACCACGGTGTTCTCCTCAGCGGAGGCGGGTTGTGCGGATCCGACCTGCCCGCTGCGGCAGGCGATCGGTGCCGCTGTGCTCGACGGCGACACGGTGGTCGGCGCCCTGATCGCCTACGCGCCGCAGACGTCGCCGGCGCTGGTCCGGGCGGTCGAGGAGGTCGCTGCCTGGGTGTCGGCACAGGTCGAGTTGGCCGGCGCGGATCGGCGCACCACCCAGCTGATGGAGGCCGAGCTGCGTGCGCTGCGCGCGCAGATCAGCCCGCATTTCATTTACAATTCGCTGACCGCGATCGCCTCGTTCGTCCGCACCGATCCGGACCGGGCCCGGGAGTTGCTGCTGGAATTCGCCGACTTCTCCCGCTACGCCCTGCGCCGGGGCAGCGAATTCACCACGCTGGCCGATGAGCTGCGCAACACCGAGCGTTACCTGGTGCTCGAGCAGGCCCGGTTCGGTGACCGGCTCAAGGTGTCGCTACGGGTGGCACCGGAGGTGCTCGCGGTCTTGGTGCCATACCTGGTGATTCAGCCGCTGGTCGAGAACGCGGTGCGACATGGGCTGGACGCCGAGGCCAGCGTCGGCGCGGTCTCGATCACCGCGATCGATGCCGGGCCGGAGGCAATGATCAGCGTCGAGGACGACGGCATCGGTTCGGAGCCCGAGACTATCCGTCGGGCGCTGGCCGGTGAGTCCGAGCTCGACTCGGTCGGGCTCGGCAACGTCGACGCGCGGCTGCGCCAGTTGTATGGCGATGCTTACGGGCTGGTGGTGGAGACGGCGCCAGGGGCCGGCACCAAGGTCAGCTTCCGGGTGCCGAAGTCGGCCGCCGGGTTGCGACGAGTTTGAACGGGCTGCTGACCGGTCGGTCGCTGACCTCGGTCGGTGAGCTGGTCAGCGGGTATAGCCTCTGCTCATGTCGCGCCCGGAGGACACCCGGCTGCGAGTGCTGGTCGTCGATGACGAGGCACCCGCGCGCGAGGAGCTGGCCTACCTGCTGCGCCAGGATCCTCGGGTCGGCGCCGTTCAGCTCGCCGCGGATGGGGTAAGCGCGCTGCGTGCACTGGACTCGGACGGGATCGACGCGGTGTTCTGCGACATCAAGATGCCCGGTCTGGACGGCCTCGATCTGGCTCGGCTGCTGGCCAGGTTCAGCCATCGTCCGCAGATCGTGTTCGTTACCGCCTACGACACCCACGCCGTGGACGCCTTCGATCTGCGCGCGGCCGATTACGTGATGAAACCGGTCCGGCCAAACCGGGTAGCCGAGGCGGTCCGTCGGGTCGCCGAGTCCGGCCAGGCCGGTGAGCAGGCCAGCATCGAGGACGAATCGATCCCGATCGAACTGGCCGGGGTGACTCGGTTCGTTCGGCGGTCCGGGGTGCGCTACGTCGAGGCGCAGGGCGACTACGTCCGGCTGCACACAGACACCGGCAGCCACCTGCTGCGAATCTCGCTGGCTGTGCTGGAGGAACGCTGGGCCACGGCCGGCTTCGTCCGGATCCATCGCAGCACCCTGGTCGCGATCAGCCAGGTCGATGAAGTGCGGGTTTCGGACGGGCACTGCAGCCTGCGGCTGGGCAATGACGTCCTACAGGTGAGCCGCCGGCATACCCGTGAGGTGCGGGATCGGCTGATCCGGGTGCCAGCCCGCCAACGTGGCGAGGTCGGGCCGGCCGAATCGTTCGACCCGGCGCGATGACCGGCGAGCCCGCGCCGGCCGGCCCGGCCGGTGGCCCGCCGCGCCGGGTCCGGGTCACCCACCCGCGGATGGACGAGGTGCGCCGGGCGCCGGCCCGAGCGCTGACCCGCGAGATCGACGAGCAGACCCAACTGGGGGAGCTCTACGTGCGCAGCCTGGTCCGTAGCCAGCTGCGATTGGCCGTGTCGGTATGCCTGATCGCGATCGCATTGCTGGCCGGTGTGGCTGCCGCCTTCGCGCTCACCCCCGCGCTCGGCCACCAGTTGATCTGGGGCATCCCACTGGCCTGGCTAGTGCTAGGCCTGCTGATCTACCCGGTGCTGATCGGGCTGGCGGCCTACACGGTCGGCCATGCCGAGCGCAACGAGCAGGACTTCGTCGAGTTGGTGCACCGGGAGCGGCAGCGGTGAGCCAGCCGTACCCGGTCGCGGCCGTGGTCCTGGTCGCGATGGCCACCGTCGGGGTCGGCGCGCTGGGACTGCGGCGGGCCCGTCGCATCAGCGACTTCTACGTGGCCTCGCGGGCGGTGACGCCGCGCTGGAACGCGGCCGCGATCGGTGGGGAATACCTGTCGGCCGCGTCCTACCTGGGCATCGCCGGGCTGATCCTGGCCTTCGGGGTCGACATGCTCTGGTACCCGGTCGGGTACACCGCCGGCTACCTGATCCTGCTCGCGCTGGTGGCCGCGCCACTGCGCCGCTCCGGTGCGTACACGCTGCCGGATTTCGCCGAGATCCGGCTGAACTCGATCGCGGTGCGCCGGCTGGCCAGCGTCCTGGTGGTGCTGATCGGCTGGCTGTACCTGGTGCCGCAATTGCAGGGCGCAGGTCTGAGCCTGGCGACCCAGACCGGTGCGCCGAGCTGGTCCGGCGGGCTGGTCGTGTGCGCGGTGGTGTTGATCTCGGTGTTCTTCGGCGGGATGCGCTCGATCACCTTCGCCCAGGCCTTTCAGTTCTGGCTTAAGCTGACCGCATTGCTGGTGCCGGCGCTGTTGCTGCTGCTGATCTGGCGCTCGGCCGGGCACCAGTTCGATGCAGGTTACCCGCGAGCGCTGCGGGCCAGCGCGGTTACCATCAGCTCGCCGACGACCGTGCGGGCGCCGGTGACCGAGACGATCCGGATCGATGGCGAGCTGGATGCGCGAGCGGTGACCGGCCAGCAGTTGCTGACCGCCGGCAGCCACCGGCTGGGCGCCGGCACCATCGTGGGCCTGCAACCGGGCGACCCGGTACCGGTGCTGGACTCGTTGCCATCGTTGACCAATCACGATTGGTCACGGCCGCTCGGCTCGGGCCGTCCGCACCCGCTGTATGCGAACCTGTCGCTGATCCTGGCGATCTGCCTGGGCACGATGGGGCTGCCCCACGTGCTAGTGCGCTTCTACACCAACCCGGATGGTCGCGATACCCGGCGGACCGCGCTGATCGTGATCGTGTTGC
>JBDSAN010000391.1:0-9043 GCA_039922115.1 Jatrophihabitantaceae bacterium | reverse complement strand
AAGCACCGGGGCGCTGAGATGTCCTCCAGGTTGATGCCGCCGAAGCCGGGCGCGATCAGCTGGACGGTCTGCACGATGAGGTCGACGCTAAGGCAGTTATAGCAATATGAGAGTGGAATGTTGGCCGGCAATATGCTGGCCAGCATTCCGCTCGTTCGAGCCTCGGACTACTCCATGCCCCGGTCGCCATAAACTCGGTCGACCGGTTTGGCCGCCTCGACCACCGCTGCGGCAACGGCAGTCGGCACCGTCGGATCGAACACCGACGGCACGATATAGGCCGGGTTCAGCTGGCTGTCGCTGACGCAATGCGCCAGCGCCGAGGCCGCCCGCAACAGCATCTCGGTGGTGACCTGCCGAGCCTGTGCGTCCAGCAGGCCCCGGAACACCCCAGGGAACGCGAGCACGTTGTTGATCTGGTTCGGGTAATCCGAGCGTCCGGTCGCCAGGATGGTGGCGTACTTGCGGGCTGCCTCGACGTCCGTTTCCGGGTCGGGGTTGGCCAGCGCGAAGACCACCGGATCCTCGGCCATGTCGCCGATCCACTCGGCCGGCAACACGCCCGGGGCGGACACCCCGATGAACACGTCCGCGCCGCGCAGCGCATCGTGCAAGTCACCGGTCACGCACTCGGCGTTGGTTCTGGCGGCCAGTGCCTGCTTGGACGGGTTCAGCGATCCATCATCGGGCGACAGGATGCCCTCGCGGTCCCACACCAGGACGTGGCGCACGCCGGCCGCCAGCAGCAGGTCCACGATCGCGGTACCGGCCGCGCCACCGCCGGACACCACTATCCGCACCGAACCCAGCCCCTTGCGAACGCAACGCAACGCGTTGGTGAGCGCCGCCAGCACCACGATCGCGGTGCCGTGCTGGTCGTCGTGGAACACCGGGATGTCGAGCAGCTCGCGCAGCCTGGCCTCGATCTCGAAGCACCGGGGCGCTGAGATGTCCTCCAGGTTGATGCCGCCGAAGCCGGGCGCGATCAGCTGGACGGTCTGCACGATGAGGTCGACGTCCTGGGTGTCCAGGCAGATCGGCCAGGCATCGATATTGGCGAACCGCTTGAACAGCGCAGCCTTGCCCTCCATCACCGGTAGCGCGGCACCTGGCCCCAGGTTGCCCAGCCCCAGCACCGCCGAACCGTCGGTGACCACGGCCACCGCATTGCCCTTGATGGTCAGCTTGGCCACGTCCTCCGGGTGCGCGGCCAGCGCCAGCGAGACCCGTCCAACCCCGGGGGTGTAGGCCATCGACAGGTCGTCCCGGGTCCTGAGCGGCACCTTCGACTCGACCGAGATCTTGCCGCCGAGGTGCAGCAGGAAGGTACGGTCGGAGACTCGATGCACCTCTACCCCGGCCAGCGCCCGCAGCGCCGCGACGATCTCTTCGGCGTGCTCGCCGTTGACCGCCGAGCAGGTGACGTCGATGGTGATCCGGTCGTGCCGGGATTCCGAGACGTCCACCGCGGTGACCAGGCCGCCGGCTTCGGACACCGCGGTCGCCAGCCGTCCGACCACCGCCGAGTCCGGAACGGCATAGACCCGGACGGTGATCGAGTAGGACGCCGAGGTGGGAACAGGTCGGGGCTGGGCACTGTCAGGCGGGAGCATGGGCCCATCCTCCCAAATCGGGGTTGGACTGCACCGGGCCGTTGCCGAACCGGCCGGTAGCGGCCGATAGGGCACCTGAGCGCGGTTGCTGTTGTGGTTCCATTAGATGGGCGCGATACCAACGACGGCATCGTTGCCACCACCTGCACCACCGACCAGTCCTGCCGCTGCGCAGGCGAATACCGTTGAGTCACAACGAGGTGACCGAGCACATGACCGACCTCACTGAGTCCGCGCCCGACACCGGTGCCGCCGATCAGACACTGCGCGACGAGATCTTCCGTCGCCGCTACCTGCTGCGCGCGGTCACCCAGCTACCGGGTCGGCCGGCCCGGGTGCTGGACGAACTCGCCGAGGATCATCTGGCTGCCGGTGAGCGGCGCCGGCCCGGCGAGATCGTCATCGCGATCCGTCAGGAGGACTCGTCCGGTGACGAGGTGACGGTGCTCGACATCGTCACCGTCGACGCGCCGTACCTGATGGACTCAATGCGCTCGGAACTCGAGCGCACCGGCCACCTGATCGAGCACTTCCTGCACCCGCAGATCGTGGTGTGCCGGGACGGCCAGACCGGCGAGATCACCCAGGTGCTCGACCTCGAGGACACCGCCGAGGTTCCGGCGATCGCGACCGCCGAGTCCTGGATGCACATCGAGACCACCCCGATCCCACCGGCTGAGCACGAGGCGATCGCGGCCGACCTGCGCCGGGTACTCACCGATGTGCACAACGCGGTCGCCGACGCGCCTGCGATGTATGCGCTGATCCGCGAGCTGGCTGATCAGATCGAAGCCGATCCCGGCGAGTTCGACCGGGACACCTCGGCCGAGGCCGGCGCGCTGCTGCGCTGGCTGGCCGATGGCAACTTCATGATCCTGGGTCATGCGGCGTACTCGGCCAACGAGCTCACCGACCCGTCCCGGTCGGTGACCGCGGCCAGCGCCGAGCAGGGCGTGCTGCGCGGCGAGGCGAACATCTCGCCACTGGAGTTGCTGCCGGCCTACCGCTCCGGCGCGCCGTTGGTGATCTTCAAATCGCCGATGGTTTCCACCGTCCGGCGATCCACCCGGTATGACTGCGTGACCGTGATCGCGCCCGAGGACGGCAGCCAGAGCGCGAAGATCCACGTCTTTCTCGGCCTGATCACCGACGAGACCGATGGCACGGTCGGCCGGGTGCCGGTGGTGCGCCGCCGGATCGCCGAGGTGCTGCACCGCTCCGGAGCCCGGGCCAACAGCCACACCGGCCGGCAGTTGCTGGCCGCGCTGCGCACGCTGCCCCGTGATGAGCTGCTGGAGGCACCGGCGCCGGACCTGCTCCGGCTGTCCCAGCTGGTGGTGGACCGGGCCGAGCGCGCGGGCATCGGGGTGTTCGCCCGGGTGCACCTCAACCGCGACTTCGTGACCGTCCTGGTGTATTTCCCGGGCGACCGGCTCGGCCCGGAAACCCGCCGCCGGGTTCGCGACGTGGTGCTGGCGAACTGGCCGGGCAAGATCATCGGCCGCGACGACCGGATCGTCGAGCTAGACATGGCCCGGATGCAGTTCCTGATCGCGCTGCGGACCGGTGAGGAGGTGCCCAACCCGGATCGGGCGATGGTCGAGGCCGCGGTTGCCCGGGTCACCCGGCGCTGGAGCGACGACCTGGCCGACCTGCTCACCCTGGGCCTGGGCGAGCAGGAGGCCGAGCGGGTGCTGCGGCGTTACGCCGGCGCGTTTCCCGAGGCATACAAAGAGGATTTCGGTGCCTCCACCGCGGTCAGCGACCTGCGCAAGCTGGAACAGCTGCCGGACCTGGACGGGCTCAGCTTCGACGTCTACACCCCGCGCGGGGACGACCCGGCCGATCGCCGGCTGAAGATTTTCCGCACCGGCAGCCCGCTCTCACTCGGCCGCACGCTGCCCATGCTGGAGCAGATGGGCATCGAGGTGCTGGACGAACGTCCTTATGAAATAGAGCGAACCGACGGCACCACCGCCTGGGTGTATGACTTCGGGCTCAAGCTAGGTGAGGGCGTGGACTTCGGTCCGGAACGCTCGGCCGCGGTGCTGGATACCCTGCGAGTGCTGTGGCAGGGCGGTGTCGAGCAGGACGGCTTCAATGCCCTGGTGGTGCGAGCCGGGCTGACCTGGCAGCAGACCACCGTGCTGCGGGCGTACTCGAAGTACCTGCGCCAGGCCGGCACCACCTTCAGCCAGGGCTACATCGAGCAGACCCTGAGCCAGAACACCGGCATCGCCAAGCTGCTGGTCGAGCTGTTCGAAGCCCGGTTCGACCCGAGCCTGGACGAGGCCGAGTCGGCCGGCACCCAGCAGTCCGTCCGGCTCGCCATTGACGAGGCGCTGGCCGGAGTGTCCAGCCTGGACCAGGACCGGATCCTGCGCTCGCTGCTGAACCTGATCGACGCCAGCCTGCGCACCAACTACTACCGCGCCGACGCTGCGGGCAACTCGTCGGCGGCCTTCGCCGTCAAGCTCGATTCACGGGCCATTGCCGACCTGCCCGAGCCGCGGCCGAAGGTCGAGATCTGGGTGTACTCGCCGCGGATCGAGGGCGTGCACCTGCGCTTCGGACTGGTGGCCCGCGGTGGCCTGCGCTGGTCGGATCGCCGGGAGGACTTCCGGACCGAGGTGCTCGGCCTGGTCAAGGCACAGATGGTGAAGAACACCGTTATCGTGCCGGTGGGTTCCAAGGGCGGCTTCGTGGCCAAGTCGCTGCCCGATCCAGCCGTCGATCGGGACGGCTGGCTGGCCGAAGGCATCGGCTGCTACGAGGTGTTCATCACCTCGCTGCTGGAATTAACCGACAATTACCGGCGAAACACCGACGGCGAGCAGTACGTGGCCAAGCCGCCGGCGACTCGCTGCTATGACGGGGACGACCCGTACCTGGTGGTGGCCGCCGACAAGGGCACCGCCACCTTCTCCGACATCGCCAACCGAATCGCGATCGAGCGGGGCTTCTGGCTCGGCGACGCTTTCGCCTCCGGCGGCTCGGTGGGCTATGACCACAAGGCAATGGGCATCACTGCCAAGGGCGCCTGGGAGGCGGTGAAATACCACTTCCGCGAGCTGGGCATTGACACCCAGACCCAGGACTTCAGCGTGGTCGGGATCGGGGACATGTCCGGCGATGTGTTCGGCAACGGAATGCTGCTGAGCAAGCACATCCGGCTGGTCGCGGCCTTCGACCACCGGCATGTCTTTCTCGACCCGAATCCGGACGCGGCGATCTCCTACGTCGAGCGCAAGCGGCTGTTCGAACTGCCGCGCTCGAGCTGGGCCGATTACGAGACCGGCCTGATCTCCGAAGGCGGCGGGGTTTTTGCCCGTACGCTCAAGGCGATTCCGATCACGCCACAGGTTGGCAGGGCGCTGGGGCTGGCGTCCAACGTCACCTCGCTGGCACCGGCCGCGCTGATGCACGCCATTCTGACCGCCCCGGTCGACCTGCTGTGGAACGGCGGTATCGGCACCTACGTCAAGGCATCCACCGAAACCGACCTCGATGCCGGTGACAAGGCCAACGATGCGTTGCGAGCAAACGGCATTGACCTGCGAGCACGGGTCATCGGCGAGGGCGGAAACCTGGGGCTGACCCAACGCGGCCGGATCGAGTACGCGCGCAACGGCGGCAAGATCAACACCGATGCGCTGGACAATTCCGCCGGCGTGGACACCTCTGATCATGAGGTGAACATCAAGATCCTGCTGGACGATGCGGTCCGGGCCGGCGCGCTGCAGGTCGATGGCCGCAATTCGCTGCTGGCCTCGGTCACCGATGAGGTTGCTGAGCTGGTTCTGGCTGATAACTACGGGCAGAACGTGCTGATGGGGGTGGCCCGACACGGCGCGAAGGCGCTGGTGTCTGTGCATCGCCGGCTGCTGCGCGAGATGGAGAAGGCCGGCCTGCTCGACCGGACGATCGAGTTCTTGCCGTCGGACAAGGAACTTGCCGCCCGCGAGGCCGACCACACCGGGCTGAGCTCACCGGAGCTGGCAGTGCTGGCCGCCTACGTCAAGATCGTGCTCGCCGAGCGGATCGGTGATTCGAAGCTGCCGGACGAGGCGTGGTTCCAGCGGGTGCTTCGCGACTACTTCCCGAAGCCGATCGCCGAACGGCACAGCGCCTCGCTGGAGGAGCACCCGCTGCGCCGGGAGATCATCACCACCTGTGTCGTGAACGACCTGATCAACCGGGGCGGGATCAGTTTCGTCTTTCGCGCACAGGAAGAAACCGGCGCGGACGCGGCCCTGATCGCGCGCGCCTACACGGTCGTGCGCGAGGTATTCGGGCTGGCTGACATCTGGCACGCGCTGGAGCAGCTGGACAACCAGGTGCCCACCGATGCCCAGCACATCGGCTATCGCGAGGTGCGCCGGACGATCGACCGGGCGGTCCGGTGGCTGATCGACGTCCGGTTCCCGATCGGCGATGTGGCCACCGAGATCGAGCGATTCAAGCCGACCGTCGAGGCGCTCAGCCCGAAGGTGCCCGACCTGCTGCGGGGCCGGGAGCGGGAGAACCTGTACGCCGAGGTGGATCGGCTGATCGGACACGGCCTGCCGCGCGAGCTCGCGCTGCGGATCACCAACCTGCTCACCTCGTTCTTGCTGCTGGACGTGGTCGAGATCGCGGTCGCCAACGAGCGCAAGCCGTCCGAGATCGCCGACCTGCACTTCGCGCTGTCCGAGCAGTTGAGCGTGGACGACATCCTGTACGCGGTGACCAACCTGCCGCGCGAGGACCGCTGGTCGGTGCTGGCCCGAGCCGCGATGCGCCACGACGTGTACGCGGCGCTGGCCGCGATCACCACCTCGGTGCTGAAGAACACCGACCGCAACCTGCTGGCCACCGAGCGGATGTCGGCCTGGGCGCGGCAGAACCCAGAGCGGATCGAGCGGGCCCGCAGCACCTTCGCCGAGGCGCTGTCCCGGGATCCGGTTGACCTGGCAACGCTGTCAGTGGCACTGCGAGTGATGCGCGGCCTGCCTACCTGATGCGCGACCGGTCCAGCTGAGCCGGCCTTGCCGCCTGAGCTGGGCCGGATGGCCAGTTAGGACGTGGTTTGCAAGCCGCGACGGTTCAGCGAGTCGGCCGAGGCGAACTTGCCCCGGGCCCACACCGTGGTGGTTCCGGTGCCGCGCTCGCTGGTGGTGCTGGACACGCCCCAGTCCTGGGCGAGTGCGGCGACGATCATCAAGCCGCGTCCGCTGATGTCGTGCGGGTCGGTCTCGCGCGGGGTGACCTCGGAGCTGCTGCCGCCGTCGGTGACCGAGACCGTGTAGCTGGCCGAATCCAGCACCCACTCGACGGCCAGGTGACCCGACGGCAGCGCGGTCGCGTGCCGGACCGCGTTGGCCACCAGTTCGTTGGCGATCAGGGACGCATCGAAGGCATCGTCATCGGGCATGCCGGCGCGGCGGAAGGCGGTGTGCACGCTCCTTCTGGCAACGGCAGCGCTGGAGGGGGCGTGCCTGACCCACAAAGTGGACACCGCTCCCCCTCGGTCGACCTGCGTTACTTGATGACCCGGGCAAACCGCTCAACCCTGGCACCCGTTCGCAACTGTTGTACCCGCAACGTTGCCTGAATAAACGCCTCGATGACAACGAATGACAACGGTCACTGTTCGGCTGAGCCGGACGGCGGGGCACCCTCAGTCGTAGCCGAGCTGTTCGCGCACGTGCCGGGGTCGGTTGGTGATGATCGCGTCCACTCCGAGGCGGCGAACCAGGCTGACATCCTCGGGTTTGTCGACGGTCCAACAAAATACTCGGTTGCCGGCCGCATGCGCGCGCCGGACGTAGTCCGGCTCGCTGCGCACCACTCGAATGCCGGGGCCCGCGGTGCGGACCCCGGTGGGCAGCGAGCCGTCCCGGCGAAATGGGCTCTCCCGGTCCATCAGCAGCACCAGCGGCACCGACGGCGCCAGAAGCCGTACCCGGCGCAGCGCGATGCTCGCGAAGCTCATGATGGTGATCGGGTAGTCCGGATCGGCCAAGCCGGCAGTCCGCGCCGGCCGTCCGGGCGACATGGTCCGAGAAGCGGGCTGGTCGGTGGCCCAGCCGAAGCGCTTGAGCACCCGGACCAGTTCTTTCTCGACCAGGCCGCCGTAGCGGGTCGGGTGCTTGGTCTCGATCAGTAGCTTGATCGGCCGGCCGGCGTCGGCCACCACCCCGAGCAATTGTTCCAGGGTGAGCACCGTGGAGCTGTCGGCCCCTAGCCGGTCCGGAGCGACCCCGGCCAGGTAGGGCGGGTCGGTGAGCAGCCCGTCGGCCGTGCTCGGCAGCTCGTCGTGCCAGGATCGGAAGTCCAGTGCCTCCAGGCCGGACAGGTCCAGTTCGCTGACGATGCCCCGGCCGTTGGAGGTGCGATTCACCGTCCGGTCGTGCACGCAGACCAGGTGCCCGTCCCGGGTCAGCCGGACGTCGCATTCCAGGCCGTCCGCGCCGGTTTCGATGGCTGCCAGGTAGGCCGGCAAGGTGTGCTCGGCGACCTCGGAGGACGCGCCGCGATGGGCGATCACCAGCGGCCGCTCGCACGGGGGTAATGGCGTGCGCGAGCGCCCGCGCGACAGCGGGTGGGCCATCGGCCGGTCAGGACTGCGCCGGCGACAGGCCGGCCATCTTCGAGGGGTGGACGGTGCAGCCGACGAGCTGGCCGGGGTGGGGGTTCACACCTAGAAGTGTGCCGCCTGGACGGCCCCGATGGCTGCGCGGCCCGCCGATTTCGATCACTTCACCAGCCGGGATAGCCGCCGATCGGCCAGGTTCTTGCCGCCGGTCTGGCAGGTTGGGCAATACTGCAATGACTTTTCGGCGAAGGACACCTCGCGCACGGTGTCCCCGCACACCGGGCAGGGCAGGCCGGTCCGCGCGTGCACGGACAGCCCGCTGCGCTTCTCCGACTTCAGCGTTGCCGCCTTCTGTCCGACCGAGCGGGCAACCGCGTCGGACAGGGTCTCGCGCATCGCGGTGTAGAGCGCGCCGACCTGAGCCTCGGTCAGCCTGGCCGCGATCGCGAACGGGGACAGCTTGGCGGCGTGCAGGATCTCATCGGAGTAGGCGTTGCCGACCCCGGCCAGCACCCACTGGTCGGTGAGCACCCCCTTGATCTGGGCGCGCTGGCCGGCAAGCAGGGCGGCGAAATCGGCCAGCTCGACCCGCATCGCGTCCGGGCCCAGCCGCGCGATGCCAGGCACCTGCAGCGGATCGGTGACCAGGTAGACCGCCAGCCGTTTCTTGGTGCCGGCCTCGGTCAGGTCGAAGCCACCAGCGGCGTCCGGATCGGCGCTGTTGTCTTCGGGATTCGGTGCCAGGTGCAGCCGAAAGGCGAGCGGGCCCCGGCCAGGCTTCGGCGGCACCGGCGAGAGCTTGTCCCGCCACTGCAACCAGCCGCCCCGGGACAGGTGGGTGATCAGGTGCAGG
>JBDSAN010000390.1:0-3470 GCA_039922115.1 Jatrophihabitantaceae bacterium | reverse complement strand
GGCTGGCTCACCGGCAGCCACGACTCACCTCGGACGCGTGATAGACAGCTAGGGTGAGCCCCCCGCAACCGTCCGAGTCGAGGACGGCCTGGACCGAGCCGTCCCCGCAGGATCTCGGTGGTGGCATCTACCGGATCCCGCTGCCGCTGCCCAACGACGGCCTGCGCGCGGTGAACATCTACGCGCTGCAGACCAGCGACGGCCTGGTCATGATCGACGGCGGCTGGGCGCTGTCGGCCAGCGCCGATCGGCTGCGCAAGTCGCTGGCCGAACTCGACTTCAGCTTGACCGACATCAGCCGATTCCTGGTGACCCACGTGCACCGCGACCATTACACCCAGGCAATCGCCGTCCGCCGCGAGGTCGGCGCCCCGGTGGCGCTTGGCCTGGGCGAGCGGGTCAACCTGGACCGGATCCAGCAATGGCTGGACTCCGGACGCCCCACCGACGACTACGCACACCTGCATCGAGCCGGCGCGGACGACCTGCGCCAGCTGATCCAATCCCATCAGGGTCAGCACCAGCCAGATCCGGCCGACTGGGAGCTGCCGGACGAGTGGCTGGCCGATACCGATGAGGTTCGGGCCGGCAACCGCACGCTGCGGGTGATCGCCACACCAGGCCACACCCGTGGGCACGTGGTCTTTTACGACGCGCAGGCCGGCCTGCTGTTCGCCGGTGATCACGTGCTGCCACACATCACCCCGTCGATC
The DNA here is from genome assembly GCA_039922115.1 of Jatrophihabitantaceae bacterium. GTDB lineage: Bacteria > Actinomycetota > Actinomycetes > Mycobacteriales > Jatrophihabitantaceae > Jatrophihabitans_A. The sequence continues at coordinate 2,757 of JBDSAN010000390.1, read as the reverse complement.
GGGTTCGAGCCGGCGCGACCAGCCTTTCCACTGCGGGACTATCTCGATTCGCTGCGGCTGCTGCACACGATGCCCGATGCCCGGCTGCTGCCGGCGCACGGGCCGGTCGCCAGTAGCGTGCACGAGCGGGTCACCGAACTGCTCGACCATCACGAGCAGCGGCTCGCCGACTCGGCCGAGGTGGTCAAGGTCGGCGCCGGCACCGCCCTCGAAGCTGCCCGCGCGCTCGGCTGGACCCGTCGGCAACTGCCCTTCACCGACCTGGACGTGCTGAACCAGATGCTTGCGGTGGCCGAAACCGCCGCGCACCTGGACGTCCTGGTGTTGCAGGGCCGGCTCAGCTCCAGCACTGACCCGGACGGAGTTGAGATTTACCAGCATCCGTAAGCCAGAACCCGGACAGCAAGACGCGGCCCGAAGCAGCGATTTCGATCGCCGCTTCGGGCCGCGTGCTGGTACTACCTAGTGCTACCTAGTGCTAGTGCGTCCGCTCTGCCTTGACGAAGTTCGAGCCGTTCGGGGTGCCCCGGCCGGTGATGTTGTCGTAGCCGTAACGGGTGTACTGGGTGTCGCCGGTCTCGAAGGTGCCGAGGTAGCCGCCGCTGACGCTGGCGTAGTGGATCGGCGTCTGCGGGTGGACGTCGCGGAACGAGCTGTTGCCCATGCCGTACAGCAGCGGGTTGGCGAACCCGATCGGGAACCGCCGGCCCTGGCTGGCGACTGCCTGGATACCCGCGATCAGCGGGCAGGCCAGGCTGGTGCCACCGATGGCGCTGATGTTGAACGGCCCGTCGAAGCTCTCACCGATGTAGAAGCCGGTGTACGGGTCGCCGACTGCGGCGATGTCCGGCACGACCCGCATCGCGGTGCTGCCGCCAGCCTTGGCCAGCGCGTTCGGGACAGTGCCCTGCTGGTAGTACGGCTGGCTGAACAGGGTGGACGTGCCACCGCCGGCACCGAAGATGAAGTCGCCGGGCAGCGCGTCAGAGTAGGCGGCCTTGGTGCCGGAGTAGTCGACGAAGTCGAGCGAGGTTTCCCAACCGACCTCAGCGACTCGCTGGTTGCGCTTGTCCAGCAGCAGGCTGGTGCCACCGACCGCTGTGACGTTCGGGTCAGAGGCGGAGTAGTCCGGCTGCGGGGTCAGGCCGTTGACGACCTCGTCGCCGGAGTCACCGGAGGAGAAGTACATGCCGATGCCCTCGGCAGCTGCCTGCACGAAGATCGCGTGCTCGAGTGCAACCTCATCGGCCGGCAGCGTCTCGCCCTGGTTGCCGTAGGAGTTGCTGACGATGTCGGCAACGTGGTTCTGCACGACGTAGTTCAGCGCGTCGTCGATGCCGGTGTCGCAGTTCTTGGCGCCGACGTAGTGGATGTTCGCGCCCGGCGCCATGCCGTGCAGCGCCTCGACGTCGAGGGTCTCCTCGCCGTTCCAGTTGAATTCACCGCCGCACTCGTTCTGCAGGTCGAACGGGGTGAAGTTGGTTTCGGAGTATTGGCTGGCGCTCAGCGCCGGCTCACCGAAGTTTGCCGCGTACTGGTTCGCATCCTCGAACATGGTCGGCGAGGCGTAGGCGTCGATGATCGCGACGTTCACGCCCTGGCCGTCCGTACCGTGCTTCACCAGCGACGAGGTGCCGTAGGCAGCGCGCAGCTGGGACGGCGCGTAGCCGCAGATGTAGGTGTTGAAGGTGGTCTTGCCGTAGGCCTTCGGCAGCTTCTGGGTGTGCTGGCCCCAGTAGTCCGAGCAGCTGCTCGGCGGCGGCGGGGTTGCGGCGGGCTTGGCGGTAGCGGCCCGGGCGGCCGGCTTGCTGCCGATCACCTTGCGGGTCTGCGGGGCGCGCACCGCGAGCTTGTCGGCCAGCCCGCTCACCGTGGTCACGTCGGCGGCGATCGAGCTGGGCACGCTGACCTTGCCGGACGGCGCCCGCAACGACTTGCCGTTGACCGAGTAGGTGCGAAGCGTCGTGCCGAAGGCCTTGTTGAGCTGGGCGACGGTGCCGCTGGCGTTGATCCACAGGTTGCCGGACGCGATGCCGGTGACCTTGATGCCGGCCGCGCTGAGGAACTGCTCGACCCGCTTGACCGAAGCCGCGCTCGGTGCGAACTGCGCCTTGAAGGCAGTTGGCGTCAGGTAGCGGCCGTAGCTGCTGCTGGCCGGGTTGCTGACCTGGTTGGCCAGGTTCTGGGCCGCGGCGCCACCGCGCAGTTGCAGGCCGATCCGGATCGGGATCCGCTGCGCGCTGGTCGGCGTGCCGGCCACCCGCGCCGGACTCGCCCAGCTTGGTGTGGCGCTGGCCACGGTCGCACGGGCAGCCGGTGCAGCGACCGCTGTGCCCTGCAGCAACGGCATGAGCAGAACCCCGGCGCCCATCACCGCCAAACCGCGCTTGGTGTACTTCTGAGCCATCTGGTACTCCCCCAAGATTTTTAGAGATGCCGCTGATAAAAGGTGACTGGCCGGGCTTACCAGACAGAGCTGATCTTGGTCAATGCTGAGACCGCGATCGAGATCTTCACGAAGAATAAACGCTATCCGGCATCAGCGCACTATTGTCACCGGCAGCGACCATCGGCCTACCGAGTGTTGCAGTCACAGGGCCCACGCTAGTTGAGCGGGACGACTCATGGCCCGCTGGCCGCTTGGCGGCGATGATCACTTACCGTGTCCGGCCCGCTCGCCACTGTGACCTCCTTCACCGGGCGAATCGTTACCCGCGAGCTATCGCCAAACGAGTTCTGGACTGCGGCAGCCGCCTG
>JBDSAN010000389.1:0-3797 GCA_039922115.1 Jatrophihabitantaceae bacterium | reverse complement strand
GCGCCGCATCCGCTTCGGCCGATCGGTCCGTGGCCGGTCGCTGGACAGGCTCAGCAGGTACTCGGTGGCGGTCGCATCGAGGCCGAACACCCGGGCCAGGGCATCGAGCACCTGCGGCGACGGGTTGCGGTCACGTCCCTGCTCGAGCCGCAGGTAATAGTCGGCGCTGATGCCGGCCAGCGTCGCGACCTCCTCACGGCGCAGCCCAGGAGTCCGCCGGACGCCCACCACTCGCAGTCCCGCCTCGGCCGGGTCTACCAGCTCACGGCGCGCGCGCAGGTACTCCCCCAACGGGTTCAGCCCAGTCACGCCATCACTGTACGAGCCTTGTAACGGCTGATCCTGGTCCTGCCGGTCCCAGGATCGCCGGGGCGCTCGCTGGCCGGCTCGCGGTGCTGCATGGTGGAAAGGGCAGCCGGCAAACGTCGGCGCGCAGAAAGGAAGATATGGCCTCGCAGGACCTTCCCGGTGGCAGCTACCGGCTAGGCGAGCTCGACCTCACCCGAGTTGGCTACGGCGCGATGCAGCTGGCCGGGCCGGGTGTCTTCGGCCCGCCGGCCGATCATGACGGCGCGATCGCGGTGTTGCGCGCGGTCGTCGAGCACGGCATCACCCACATCGACACCTCCGACTTCTACGGCCCCCACGTCACCAACGAGCTGATCCGGGAGGCGCTGTTTCCCTACCCGGACGACCTGCACATCGTGACCAAGGTCGGCGCCCGTCGTGACGAGCAGGGCGGTTGGCCGCACGCGCGCACGCCTGCCGAATTGCGCTCAGCGGTGCACGACAACCTCAAGAACCTCGGCCTGGACGTGCTGGACGTGGTCAACCTGCGGCTCGGAGCTGTTGAGGGCCCGGAGCCGGGCTCGCTCGCCGAGCAGTTCGAAACTCTGGCCGAGTTGCACCAGCAGGGCCTGATCCGCCACCTCGGACTCAGCACGATCAATGCCGAGCAACTGGCCGAGGCGCAGTCGATCGCGCCGGTGGTGTGCGTGCAGAACCTGTACAACATCGCACGGCGTGAGGACGACCCGCTGGTCGAGCTGACCGCGCGGCAAGGCATCGCCTACGTCCCGTACTTCCCGCTGGGTGGCTTCACGCCGCTGCAGTCCGACGCCCTGCACGCGGTCGCCGATCGGCTCGAGGAGACTCCGATGGCGGTGGCGCTAGCCTGGTTGCTGCAGCGCTCGCCGAATATCCTGCTGATCCCGGGCACTTCGTCGGTGGCTCACCTGCACGAGAACATTGCCGCAGCCGGGATCGACCTGCCGGCCGACGCGATTGCCGAGCTGAACGCGATCGGCTAGCTGATCATTTGACGCCATCGACGCATTGTGCGGCCAGGTTGCCCACGCTCATCGGCGTGTCGCGAGCAACCTGGCCGCACAATGCGTCGTGTTTGCCGAGTCGTCATTAGCCGAGGTGCAGGGCGGTCATGGTGAGGTTCGCCAGCTGCGCTTCGCCGAGCGCGTTCGGGTGCACGATGACCGGGTTGGTACCGAACAGCACCGGTTCGATCCAGCGGGTACCGATCGGTTGGCAGGCGTCGTGGCCTTCCGAGGCCGTGCTGACATCGACGTAGCTGACCCCGGTCGCCGCCGCGGCTCGGCGGACGGCGTCGTTCAGGGAGGCCTGAATGCCACGCAGGTATGGCACATCTGCGGAGGCCACCGGCATCTGCGGGTAGCAGCCGCCGGTCTTGGGCAGGATCCAGGGATAGCCCAGGATCGCCACGGTGGCGTTCGGCGCCTTTGTTCGGACGGCGTTCAGGGCGCTCACCAATGCCGGATAGGTCGTTGTGGTAATGGTGTTCTCGAACGATGCCCCGTACTTGTCCTTGCACGGGCTGCCCTGACCGAGGGTCGTCAAGCCGGCGGCGCCGCAGTCCAGGATCGAGTTGATGAACACGCTGCTGTCATTGCCGCCGATGGTCATAGTCACCAGTTGGGTGCTGGCACTCAGCGCGTTCAGTTGCGGCGCCACCCCTGGGTACTGCGCGCTGGCGTAGTCCTTGGTCTCGGCGGCACCGCAGCTGACATCGGTGAGCTGAGCGCCGATCCGGCCGGCGATGACATGCGGGTAGTTGACCGTGGAGCGAAGGCATTGAGGCGGCGCGGTGAGATCCGGCGGCAGGTTGCCGGACGCGGCGCTGTAGGAATCCCCCAATGCCACATAGCGAAGCGGGCCGGTGGCCGCCCCGGTTGGCGACGCTAGGGCCACGGTACTGACCACGGACACGGCAGCGATTGCGAAAGCCAGACGGCGCAAGACAAGCCCCTCACCTCGGCGGCAGCGACGTCTACGGTCGCCCTTGCGATGACCAACGAGGGACGAGGGGTTGCCGTTACGCGCCGGTAACCAGCGGACCTGGACGCGCGCGACTAGATCGCGCGGCCGCGATCGGCCCAGTGCGGATTGCGCAACTGCCGCTTGAGGATCTTGCCGCTGGCGTTACGTGGCAGCGCATCGACAAACTCGACGGTGCGCGGGCACTTGTAGCCGGCCAGTTGCTGGCGGCAGAACGAAATGATGTCAGCAACCTCGGCTGGTTGGCTGGTCACCACGACAGCGTGTACGGCTTCGCCCCACTGCTCATCCGGAATGCCGATGACCGCAACGTCGGCGATCGCCGGATGCTGCAGTAACACCCGCTCGACCTCGGGGCCGTAGACGTTCTCGCCGCCGGTGATGATCATGTCCTTGAGCCGGTCCTCGACGAAGAGATGCCCGGTGTCATCGAGGCGTCCGACATCGCCGGTACGCAGCCAGCCGTCACTGGTGATGGTGGCCGCGCTCGCCTCGACCTGGTTGAGGTAACCGGTCATCCGCTGTTCGGTGCGCAGCCAGATCTCACCCTGGTCACCGGCGGCTACGTCCTGCTCGGTAACGATATCCACGATCCGGATTTCACAACCAGGGACGGCTGTTCCGGCTGACAGCAGCCATTCCGGATGGTTCTGGTCGTGGTGATCGGACGGAGCCAGGATGGTGGCGACGCCGGCTACCTCGGTCTGCCCGTACACCTGGATGAACTCGATACCTGGCCAGGTAGCGAGGGCTTTCTCCAGCAATGGCAGGGGCATTGGCGCGGCACCGTAGCCGAGGTAGCGGAGCTTGGCCATCGCCTCGATCGCCGGGCCGCCGGCGTCGAGAAACGCGGCGATCACCGGCGGGACGAAGAACGCGTGCGTCGAGCCGGAATGCAAAGCCCGACCGAGCGAGGCAGCGTCCGGCTCGCGCGTCATCATCGATTCGATGCCGGCAGCGATGCCGATCAGGGCGTAGCAGGTTCCGCCGACGTGGAACAGCGGCATCGCGACCAGGTTGATATCGGTTGCCTCGAACGGGAATGCACTGCCAACGTTGCGGGTGTGCGCGATAACCGCGCGGTGGCTGAGCATCACGCCCTTCGGATGGCCGGTGGTGCCCGAGCTGTACATCAGCATCAGCAGGTCGTCCGGGTCCGGGCTGGCTGATGCTTGGGCCGGCTGGGCTGATTCGAGGAAGGCCTGGTAGCTGTCGGGGCCGTGGCCGTCGATGACCACGACCTGGCGCATGGTTGCGACCTGATCGCCGATTGTATTGAGAACATCGATGAATTCGTGGCCGACGAAGACGATCTCGGCGGCGCAGTCGTTGATCACGAAGGCAAGTTCCTCGGCAGCCAGCCGCCAGTTGAGGATGCCGACAGCGGCGCCGATCGAGCCGGCCGCGAACAGCACCTCGATGCAGGCCGGGTGGTTCTTGTCCAGCACGGCGACCCGACCGCCTCGGTCGAGGCCCGCGCTGGGACG
>JBDSAN010000388.1:0-2953 GCA_039922115.1 Jatrophihabitantaceae bacterium | reverse complement strand
CTCGTAGGCAAGGTGCTTGAACAGCAGGCCCCGGCGGGTCAGGTCCTTGACCAACTGGGCATCGGCGTCCTTGAAGAACACCCCGCCAACTTCGGGCACCTCGGGCAGGAAGTGGCCGTCCTTGCCGATCGGGTTGACCACCGGCAGGCCGTACTTGCGGCAGGTCAGCAGGTCGTCGGCACCGAAGGCCGGTGCCTGATGCACCAGGCCAGAACCGTCCTCGGTGGTCACGTAGTCGGCCAATACCACGTAGTTCACAGGTGTTTGTCCATCGCCGAGCTGAACATAGTCGAACGGCCGCTGGTAGCTCCAGCGTTCCAGGTCGGTGCCGGTGAAGGTGTCGATCACCTCGCTGCCCTCGGGCAAGTACTGGCTGGCCGCACCGCCGACAAAGGTCACCAGTTGCTGCCCGTCCGGGGTGCGCACCAGCGAATACGTCACCTCGGGATGCACTGCGACGGCGGTGTTGGACACCAGCGTCCACGGCGTGGTGGTCCACACCAGCAGCGATGCCTGGCCGGCCAGCGGGCCGGAGGTCAGCGGAAAGGTGACGTAGACCGACGGATCGACCACGGTCTCATAGCCCTGCGCGACCTCGTGATCGGACAGCCCGGTACCGCAGCGTGGGCAGTAGGGCGCGACCCGGTGATCTTCGACCAGTAGTCCCTTGTCGAAGATCTGCTTGAGGGCCCACCAGACCGACTCGACGTAGTCGGAATTCATCGTCCAGTAGGCGTTTTCGTAGTCGGCCCAGTAGCCCATCCGCTCGCTCATGGCGGTGAACTGATCGACGTTTCGCTGTACCGACTCGCGGCATTTCTCGTTGAATTCCGCGATTCCGTACCGCTCGATGTCCGGCTTGCCGGTGAACCCGAGCTCCTTCTCCACCGCGAGCTCCACCGGCAGGCCGTGGCAGTCCCAGCCGGCCATCCGGGCGACGTGGTAGCCCTTCATCGTCTTGAACCGCGGAAACAGGTCCTTGAACACCCGGGCTTCGATGTGATGGGTGCCGGGGATGCCGTTGGCGGTTGGCGGGCCCTCGTAGAACGTGTAGCTGGGCCCGTCCGCGGTCTGGTCCAGGCTGGCCTGGAAGATTTCGTGCTTGCGCCAGAACTCGATGATCTCGCGGTCGGTCGCCGGCAGATCGACGTGGGCGGGCAATGCTTCATAGACCATCGGGTGGTTCTCCTTCGCCGCTAGCTCACCGAGCTGAGATCCAGCCCGGACGGTGAAGGGACGACAGCCTGCGCTGCCGCGGTACCACCCTTCTTGACGTCCCGATCGTGCTGGGCCGCCCACTCATCTCCTACGCGTTTCGGTTCTACTCCGGGCCGCCATCGCAGCCCGTTTCTTCCGTAGCTCGGAGGTGATTTCGCGATCGGCACGCCTCCCCGGGCTCGCACCGCCCCCGGGTCGCTCAGGATTTGTGGTCGTCGCTACTTGTCCTCGTCGTAGCCGCACTCATTCTAGGGCCTGCCAACCGGGCCGCCAGCGCAATATCGGCTCGTGCCGATCGTTGCCTGAGCGGCATGGGGGGAATTCGGGAAAAAATTGTCAGTTGACCGCGTCCGGGTGGCACTCTGCGGCGCGTCAACTGGCGTAGGTAGGCTGAGCGCCCATATTCTTGGCGCCTTTGCTGGGCCAGTTCGATAGTGAGTCAGGTCGTTCGGCGGTAGCGCGGCTCTCGCCGGTTTCATCCGAAAGGGGCATTATGGCCGGCGTACGAGGGCGGATCGAAAGCGCGCTACGACGGGTCGGGGGCCCGGCTAAGAAAGCGGCTACGAAAGCCGCGCCGGCTGCCAAGGCCGCGCCAGCTAGCAAGGCTGCGCCGGCCAAGAAGGCTTCAGCCGTCAAAGTAACGGCCGTCAAGGTCACGGCGGCCGAGGCGGCTCCGGCCAAGAAGGCTGTACCGGCCAAGGCAGCGCCAGCGAAAGCAACGCCCGCGAAGGTTGCGCCAGCCAAGGCGGCGCCGGCTAAGAAGGCGGCCCCGGCCAAGGCGCCCGCGGCCAAAAAAGTGGCGCCTGCGAAGGCCGCGCCAGCGGCGAAGGCTGCGCCGATCAAGAAAGCCGCGCCCGTTAAGAAGGCTGCGCCAGCCGCGAAGGCTGTGCCCGCCAAGAAGGCTGCGCCAGCCAAGAAGGCCGCGCCAGCGGCGAAGGCCGTGCCCGCCAAGAAGGCTGCGCCAGCCAAGAAGGCTGCGCCAGCCAGCGCTGGCCCGGCCCAGCAGGTTGCCAAGACTGATCTGAGCCCGGCCGAGCTGCGTGAGATTCGCCAGCAGTTGCAGGCTGAATTCAGCGAGATGCAGGCCGAGTACGAGCTGTCGATGGTGGCGCTGAACGACCTGCAGATGGCCAACACCGACGGCGCTGGTGACGATCAGGCCGATGCTGGCAGCAAGACTTTCGAGCGCGAGCAGGAACAGTCGATCGCGGCCAACCGGCACGACCTGCTGGTCCAGATCGAGCATGCGATGGAGCGCATCGACGCCGGGACCTACGGCATCTGCGAGAACTGCGGACGTCCGATTCCGAAGGCTCGGTTGAAGGCGTTGCCGATGGCCACCCTGGACGCCGAGTGCAAGTCCCGCGAGGAGCGGCACTAGCCGCTAGACGTCGCCAGCCGGCGGCGTCCGGCAATAGGCGAGAATGGCCTGGTGACCCCACCGCCAGCCCCATCCGAGCCCGCCACCGCACCTACCAAGCTGCGGGTCTGCCTGGCCATCGCGGTGCTGGCCGTGATCGCCGACCTGATCAGCAAGTGCTTGGTAGTGGCCAATATCCGCTCCGATAGCGACGACATCCGGCTGCTCGGCGGTGCGCTCTACCTGGTTCAGGCGCGCAACAGCGGTGCGGCGTTCTCGGTCGGCACCGGAGCAACCGTCATGCTGACGGCGATCTCGGTGGTGGTCGTAGTGGTCATCACCCGGGCGGCTCGCAAGCTCACCTCGACCTGGTGG
>JBDSAN010000387.1:0-3688 GCA_039922115.1 Jatrophihabitantaceae bacterium | reverse complement strand
GTCCAAGCCGGTCAGCTTGCTCACCAACCCGACCACCTCGCCGACGGTGGTTTCCTGCATGCTGCCAAGGTTAAACGCCTGGCCCTCGGACTCGATGGCGGCCGCTGCACGCAAGGTGCCCTCGACCGCATCGGCGACATAGGTGAAGCAGCGGGTTTGACGACCCTGGTCATAGATCACCGGCGGGTGCCCGTTCAGCGCCCGGTGCACACTGCGGCTCACCACATAGGCCGGCCGCTGGCCCGGGCCATAGACATTGAAGTAGCGCACCACGGTCGCCCGCAGGCCACGCTGGCCGACGAAGCCGAAGGTCAGGTGCTCGGTCAGCGCCTTGCTGGAGGAGTACGCCCACCGATCGGCGGTGGTGGGGCCGAGTACCCGGTCGCCGTCCTCGCGCCACGGCACCGCCGGATTCTTGCCGAACACCTCGCTAGTACTGGCCAGAACTACCTTCGCCTCGGACCGGCAAGCCTGTTCGAGCACGTTGCGCGCGCCGGTGAAGTTGATATCGATGACATCCAGCGGCCGGGCCAGGTACTGGTCGACGCCGACGACCGCGGCCAGGTGATAGACCAGGTCGATGTCCGGCGTGATCGCCGCTGCTACCTGGTCGAGGTCGCGGATATCGCCGGTGAGGTAACGGACATCTGGATTGGCGATGGCCGGGTTGGGCGCCGCGTAGTCGAACACGCTGACCTGAGCGCCGTCGGCGACCAGCCGCTGGACGAGGTGGTTGCCGATGAAGCCGCAACCGCCGGTCACCACCACCTTGGGTGCGCTCATCGGCCGATACCCCGGTAGCGCAGGCCCTGTTCGCGCAGCTCAACGATCCGGTCCTTGGCCAGGTAGGCGCGCCCGTCCAGGATCAGGCAGCCCGCCGCGACCGGCAGGCCGGCCAGGTCGATGTCATCGAAGTCGCGGTGCATGGCCAGGATCGCGATGCAGTCCGCGCCGTCCACCGCTTCGGCGACGGTAGCCAACGGACGCAGGCCGAACAGCTCCTCGGCGTGATCGAGATCGACCAGCGGGTCGTGCAGTCGCAGCTGGGCGCCGGCCTTGGCCAGCCCGGTAACCACCCCGACGGTGGGGGTCGCCCGCAGGTCGCCGGTGTTGTTCTTGAACGCCAGCCCGAGCACCGCGATGGTGGCCTGGCCCGGGTCGATCGAGTGCGCGGCCAGCTCGTCCAGGATCAGTTGCACGGTGTAGTTCGGCATCGCCGCGTTGACCTCGCGGCCGGCCGGTGCGGTGAGGATGTCCAGGCCCTTGCGCTTGGCCGACTGCCAGACCATCCAGGGGTCCTTGGTCAGGCAGGAACCGCCGACCCCGATGCTGGGCAGCAGGATGTTGATGTTGCCGTTGCCCTTGGGGATCGAGTTCGCGGCCGTGATCACGTCCAGCACGTCAACGTCGAACAGCGCGCAATACTTTGCCAGTTCGTTGGCCAGCGCGATGTTCAGATCGATCCACCAGTTGTCAGCGAGCTTGACGATCTCGGCTGCTTCCAGTGAATCCTGCTCCATCACGGGCACCCCGAGCGCCTGCCGCCAGAACTGGCCGGCGGCCCGGGTGCTGGCCTCGTCCAGGCCACCGACCACGATCGGGAAGGTCCGCAACTCTGCCAGCGCGGCCCCTTCGGCCAGCCGTTCCGGTGCGAAGGCAAGCTGAAAGTCCACGCCACCGACCAGGCCGCTTTCTTCAAGCAGTGGCATCACGAAATCGCGGGTAGTGCCCGGTGGCACCGTGCTCTTGAGGACCAGTAATTGGCCGGCCCGGATGTGCTTGCTCAGGCTCAGGCAGGCGCTGCGCAACTGCTCGTCGGCCAGCGCGCCGTCCTCGCGCACCGGCGTGCCGACGGTGATCAGCACGACGTCGGAGCTGGTGATCGCGGCCGGGTCAGTGGTCACGGTCAGAGTGCCGGCAGCCATCGAGCGAACCAGGATCTCCTCCAGCTCCTGCTCGCGGAATCGGCTGTAACCACGGTGCAATTCCTCGATGAGCCGGCTGTCGGTATCGACACCGATCACGTTCGCGCCCCGGTCGGCCAGGGTCGCGGCGATGCACGACCCGACGTAGCCCAGGCCGACGACGGCGACGTTCAGTTGTTCGGACACGCTTGGCTCCAGATGGTTCGGGATGGATTCGATCGACGCGTCGTGCTGGCGCTCACCAGGTCACCGGGAACGACAGCAGCCGCGGCACCGTTGCGTCGTCGTAGTAGGGGATCTCCTCGATCGGGACGGCCGGACGCAGGGTCGGCACCCGGCTCACCAGCGTCCGGAAGACGATGTCGAGTTCGAGCCGGGCCAGGTTGCGTCCGATGCAGTGGTGGATGCCGTGGCTGAAGGCCAGGTGGTTGGTCGGCGGCCGGGTGACGTCGAGCCGGTCCGGATGGCCGGTCACGCTCGGGTCCAGGTTGGTTCCGGCGAAGCTGACCAGGATCCCGTCGCCGGCCTTGATCAGCTGCCCGCCGATCTCGATGTCCTCGCTCGCCACCCGGGCCAGCTGCTCGACTACCGAGATGTAGCGCAGGATCTCCTCAATGGCACCCGGAACCAGGCTGGGGTCTTCGCTCAGCGCCGCGAACTGATCGGGATTGTCCAGCAGCGCCAAGGTTCCCAGCGAGATGGTGCTGGTGCTGGTGACCGTGCCGGCGACCAGGATGGCCAGCGCGAAGGCGACCAGTTCGCCGCGCGGTAGCGCACCCGTCAGCACGTGGTTGGTCACCAGGTCATCGAGCAGGCCGGTGCCCGGCTCGACCTCCTTGGCCTCGATCAGCTGCTCGAGGTAGCTGGTCAGGTCAGCCATCGCCTGATCGGCCCGCTCGGGGTCGAACAGGTCGCGTACGGCGGGCTGGAACTGCTCCCGATCGGCGTACGGGACGCCGAGGTAGGCGCAGACGACCATCGTCGGTACCGGCGCGGCGAACGCGGTGATCAGGTCGGCCGGCGGTCCCTGGCGCAGCATCTCATCGAGCCGCTCGTCCACGATCCGCTGGATCTCGTCGCGGTGCACCGCGACCCGCCGCACCGTGAAGGCCGGAATCAGGAACTGGCGTTGCCTGGTGTGCTCGGGTGGATCGACCCCGAACAGCGCGCCGGCGAAACCGCCTTCCTCCTCCTTGGCCATCTCCCGGGTGGCGCGCATGTGCAGGTGGCGCTCGTCCAGCACCGGGTAGTTCGGAAAGTCCGTCCGGTTGGTGGTGCGCGGATCCGACAGCAGGGCGCGGGCCTCGCTCGGGCCGGTGATCAGCCAGGAGATCGTGCCGTCGTAGAGCCGCACCTTGGTGATCGGGCCCTGCTGGCGCAGCTGCTCGGTATCGGCTGCCGGCCGGTACGGGCACTCCCGTGGCAACGGGTACTGCAGCACCTCCGAGGTGTTCGGTCCTGACGACGTCATTGCTAACCCCTTGCTCTGTTGAGGGCCCGGATTGCAGGCTGAGCTGCGGCCGTGGCGGCCGACCGGCGCGGCACGGCGTCAGCCGGCCGGTCGGTGCCCGCTCACGCCGCCAGCTGTCGCGCCGGCTTCGGCGCTTGCAGCAATCGTGGTCGGGGCGGTTAGCCGGTGCATCCTCATCGTTGCTCTGCCCCGGTACGTCCGGTACTTGCCAACGGGGGAATAGCACGTAGGGATAGGCACATCAGGAGTCAGGACGGCTCGCTGTGGCCGATATCGTCGCGCTGGACCGGGC
>JBDSAN010000386.1:0-3213 GCA_039922115.1 Jatrophihabitantaceae bacterium | reverse complement strand
CTGTTCAGGACGTCATAGATCCGCTGCCGGGGAATGCCTGCCTCGGTCGCCAGCTCGGAAGCGGCATAGCTCTCCCGCTGGATCAGGGTGAGATAGGCCTTGGCTTCGTAGCGGGTGATCCCCAGTTCGACCAGGCCGTGCACGTGCGAGGTGAGCTCTACCATGCCCGCACGCTACCGAGCCGGGGCCGCAATCAGCGAGCGCCACCTCCGGTGGCGGGATCGGCGCTGGGCCGGCCGGCGCGGTGAGCCTGTCGGGTGTCCGGTCAGCTAATTTCCAGACGCCGACAAAACGGGACCAACCAGCTTTCTCTCAAAACCTTCTGTTTACGGTTTCGGAACAGTAAACAGCTGGCATGTTCGACAAATCAATCCGTTCTTCCCATTGACGTGCAGTCACTCCCGTCGCTAAGTTTCCGGCCACAGCACCACTCGCTGGTGGTGTCACTGGCGGACCGACCCCAACTTTGTTGAACTCGGCCCAATATCCCTTGATCCGAAAGGAGCATCGTTCTGCTCGCCCCGGATCTGCGAGAGCGTGTCCCCCTGGCGCCGGCATCAGAATTCACTTCCTGATATCGCGCCGAGATCCGATAAGCGAAACCCTCCCTTTGCGTCCCCTGAAAGGTCAAAGATGACGTCGTTCACCCGATCGCGCAAAACTAGCGCGATCCTCGGAGTTGCCGGCTTGGCAGCTTTCGCGCTCGCAGGCGTAGTGACTGCCGGTTCCGCCAATGCGGCAACCGCCAGCAATGTCGCCAACCCGTACTCGCCGGCCGCCGGTCACCCCTACCGGCATGGGGTCATCCCGACCCTTCAGCAGCAGGCGAAGATGAACTCCTACGCTGCCCAGCACCCGGCCGCGGTCACCGCAACCGGCACCCAGACGCTTTCCTACGGCGGCGGCATCGATGGCATCGGCGTCCAGAACGGCCACTCCAAGGTCTACCTGGTGTTCTACGGCACCCAGTGGGGCACCCAGAGCACCGACGCCAACGGCAACGCCAAGTTCACCGGCGACTCCGCCGGCGCGGCCGGTGCCGCCCAGCAGATGTTCAAGGGCATCGGCACCAACAGCGAGCTGTGGTCGGCCGAGCTGACCCAGTGGTGTGACGGAGCCGGTGTCGCCACCGGTGCGACGGTCTGCCCGGCCGGCGCCACCCACATCCCGTACCAGACCGGCGGCGTGCTGTCCGGCGTGTGGTACGACAACGCGGCTGCCTCGCCGGCTGCCGCCAGCGGTCACCAGCTCGGTGTCGAGGCCGTCAACGCGGCCGCGCACTTCGGCAACACCACCGCCGCCTCGAACCGGCTGGCCTACTACGTGATCCTGTCCCCGCACGGCACCAACCCGGACAGCTACCAGGGCCAGTACTGCGCGTGGCACGACTACAACGGTGACTCCACCCTGACCGGTGGCGGGGTTTCGTCCCCGTACGGTGACATCGCCTTCTCGAACCAGCCGTACAACATGGACTCCGGCGCCGGCTGCGGCGTGGGCTTCGTCAACTCGCCCGGAACCCTGGACGGTTGGACGATGACCCTCGGCCACGAGTGGCACGAGATGATGTCGGACCAGAACCCGGCCGGCGGCTGGACCAACCACACCGGTTCGTCCTACAACGGCCAGGAGAACTCTGACGAGTGCGCGTGGCTGTCCCCCGGCACCTCCGGTGGCGCTGCCAACATCTCCTTCGGCTCGTTCGGCACCTACGCCGAGCAGGCCAGCTGGTCCAATGACACCAACGCTTGCGCGATCAGCCACCCGATCGTTGGCGGCGGCGGCACCGGTTCGGTCACCGTGGCCAACCCCGGTTCCAAGACCGGCACCGTGGGCACCGCGACCAGCCTGACCCTGTCGGCCAGTGGCGGCACCGCGCCGTACACCTGGACCGCCACCGGCCTGCCGACCGGCCTGTCGATCGGCTCGACCACCGGCACCATCTCCGGCACTCCGTCGGCCGCCGGCACCTTCACGGTCACCGCTACCGCGCACGACTCCACCGGTGCCACCGGCAGCGCGACGTTCACCTGGACGATCAGCACCACCGGTGGTGGCTGCTCGAGCCCGGGCCAGAAGCTCGGCAACCCCGGCTTTGAGACCGGCACCGCCGCACCCTGGGCAGCCTCGGCCGGCGTGGTCGACAACAGCACCGGCGAAGCAGCCCACAGCGGCAGCTGGAAGGCCTGGATGAACGGCTACGGCACCACCGACACCCTGTCCCAGTCGGTCACCATCCCGGCCGGTTGCACCGCGACGTTCAGCTTCTACCTGCACATCGACACCGCGGAGACCACCACCACCACGGCCTACGACAAGCTGACGGTCAAGGCGGGCAGCACCACGCTGGCCACCTACAGCAACCTCAACAAGAACACCGGTTACGCGCTCAAGAGCTTCAGCGTGGCCGCCGGCAGCACCCTCAGCTTTGCCTTCACCGGCACCGAGGACTCCTCGCTGCAAACCTCGTTCGTAGTTGACGACGCTGCGGTCACCCTCAGCTAGTCCGCTCGCGGGCTAACCACCCGCAACCGCACTTCGGCCAGGCGCCCCATCCGGGACGCCTGGCCGAAGTCGTTTACGTCCGAATGGGACGGCGACTTGAACAATGAAGTTAGGTTCGCCTAACCTAACTTCGTGACCTGGTCCCTGGCATTTCCGAACCTGCTGGTCGGCCTGCGCGAAGGCCTCGAAGCCGGCTTGATCGTCACCATCCTGATCGGAGCGGTGCGCCGGCTGGCACCTGGCCGGTCGTTGGCCAGCGTCTGGCTCGGCGTCGTCGCCGCCGCGGTGCTGAGCCTGTCCTTCGGCGCGGTGCTCACCTTCACCCGCGCCGAGCTCAGCCCGCACGCCCAGGAGCTGTTCGGCGGGACGACCAGCCTGATCGCGGTCGCGCTGGTCACCTCGATGATCTTCTGGATGCGGCGGACGGCCCGGGCCCTGTCCGGCGAGCTGCGTGAGCAGGTCGGCCGGGCGCTGACCGCCGGGGGCCTGGCGTTGGCGGTGACCGCATTCGTCGCGGTTGCTCGTGAGGGCCTGGAAACCGCCCTGTTCGTCTGGACGAACGCGCAGGCGGCCGGCTCGTCAGGTAGCCCGCTGGCCGGCGCATTGCTGGGCTTGGTGCTGGCCAGCGGCCTGTGTGTCGGGTTGTACCGGCGGGTGCTGAGGGTGAACCTGGCCAGGTTCTTCACCGTCACCGGGGCTGTGCTCATC
>JBDSAN010000385.1:0-4361 GCA_039922115.1 Jatrophihabitantaceae bacterium | reverse complement strand
CCCGGCCTTCGCGGTAGAACTCCGAGCGGCTCATCTCAGCACCGCCCAGCCGACCCGAGCACTGCACCCGGATGCCCTTGACGCCCGGGCTCTTCAGGGTCGACTGCATGCTCTTGCGCATCGCGCGCCGGAAGCTGACCCGGTTGGACAGCTGCTCGGCGACGCCCTGGGCAACCAGCTGCGCGTCGGCCTCGGGGTTCTTGACCTCAAGGATGTTGAGCTGGACCTGCTTGCCGGTGAGCTTCTCCAGCTCGCCACGGATCCGGTCGGCCTCTGCACCTCGGCGACCGATCACGATGCCCGGACGGGCGGTGTGGATGTCCACCCGGACCCGGTCGCGAGTGCGCTCGATCTCGACCTTGGCGATGCCGGCCCGCTCCATGCCCTTGGACATCAGGCGCCGGATAGCCACGTCTTCCTTGACGTATTCGGCGTAGTTCTTGTCAGCGAACCAGCGGCTCTTCCAGTCGGTGGTGATACCGAGGCGGAACCCGTTCGGGTTTACCTTCTGACCCATTACTTGTTCCCCTTCTTCCCGGCGGCCTTAGCCGGCCGGACCGGTCGGTCCACACTCTCGACCTCGATGGTGATGTGGCTGGTGCGCTTGCGGATCCGGAATGCCCGGCCCTGCGCGCGTGGCTGGAACCGCTTCAGCGTCGGACCCTCGTCGACGAAAGCGCGGGAGACGACCAGCGTCTCCGGGTCCAGGCTGAAGTTGTTCTCGGCGTTGGCGATCGCGGAGGCAAGAACCTTCGCAACCGGCTCCGATGCTGCCTGTGGTGCGAACTTGAGCACCGCGAGCGCGTCCGATGCCGGCTTGTTGCGAATCAGGTCAATGACGCGACGCGCCTTCATCGGCGTGACATTGACCTGCGAGGCCCGCGCGAAGGCGGTGCGCACGTCGGCGTCGGGTTCGTTGGCTGCCATCTGCGATATCCCTTAGATCTGCTTGGTGATGCGAGGAAACGTGAGAATCTTCGAAGTCCGCAAGTCGAACTACCGCCGCGACCGGCGGTCGTCCTTGATGTGACCGCGGAAGGTCCGGGTCGGGGCGAACTCGCCGAGCTTGTGGCCGACCATGCCCTCGGTGACGAACACCGGGACGTGCTTGCGGCCGTCGTGCACCGCGATGGTGTGTCCGAGCATGTCCGGGATGATCGTCGAACGCCGCGACCAGGTCTTGATCACGTTCTTGCTGCCCTTGTCGTTCTGCGCGTCCACCTTCTTGAGCAGGTGGTCGTCGACGAAGGGGCCCTTCTTCAGGCTGCGAGGCATCGTTACGTCCTATCGCTTCTTGTTGGTCCGGCGACGGCGCACGATCATCGAGTCGCTCGCCTTACGGGTACGGGTGCGGCCTTCGGGCTTACCGGCCGGGTTGACCGGGTGACGCCCACCGGACGTCTTACCCTCGCCACCACCGTGCGGGTGATCGACCGGGTTCATCGCAACACCGCGGACGGTCGGGCGCTTGCCCTTCCACCGCATCCGGCCGGCCTTACCCCAGTTGATGTTGCTCTGCTCGGCGTTACCGACCTCGCCGACGGTGGCGCGGCAGCGCACGTCGACATTGCGGATCTCACCGGAGGGCATCCGCAGCTGGGCGTACGGACCGTCCTTGGCGACCAACTGGACGCTGGCACCAGCCGACCGAGCGATCTTGGCACCGCCACCGGGACGCAACTCGATCGCGTGCACCGTGGTACCGACCGGGATGTTGCGCAGCGGCAGCGCGTTACCGGGCTTGATGTCAGCGCCCGGGCCGTTCTCGATCGCGTCGCCCTGGTTCAGGTTGCGCGGAGCCAGGATGTAGCGCTTCTCGCCATCGGCGTAGTGCAGCAGCGCGATCCGAGCGGTGCGGTTCGGGTCGTACTCGATGTGCGCGACCTTGGCCGGCACGCCGTCCTTGTCGTTGCGCCGGAAGTCGATCACCCGGTACGCGCGCTTGTGGCCACCACCCTGGTGCCGGGTGGTGATCCGGCCGGTGTTGTTACGGCCACCCTTGTTGTGCAGCGGGCGGACCAGCGACTTCTCCGGCGTGGTGCGGGTGACCTCGACGAAGTCGGCCACGCTCGAACCACGACGACCAGGCGTCGTCGGCTTGTATTTGCGGATACCCATGAGTTCAGTTCACCTAAGCCCTTACGCTGCCGGTCCGCCGAAGACCTCGATGCGGTCGCCATCCCGAAGGGTGACGATGGCGCGCTTGATGCTCTTGCGCGTGCCATATCCGAATCGAGTCCGCTTGCGCTTGCCCTGGCGATTGAGAGTGTTCACGTCGGTCACCTTGACGTTGAAGACCTTCTCGACCGCGATCTTGATCTGGGTCTTGTTGGCGTCCGGATGCACGTCGAAGGTGTACTTGTTCTGGTCCAGCAGGCTGTAGCTCTTCTCCGAGATCACCGGAGCGAGCAGCACATCGCGATGGTCGTCGAACATCAGTTGGCATCCTCTTCGCTTGCACTGTCAGCGCTATCAGCACTGTCCAGCTCGGCTGAACTTGCCGCGCCCTTGGCCGACTTGCCGCTGACCGGGCCCGCGAGCAGGCTCTCCAGCGCGCCGAGGGTGAAGATCACCTCGTCGGAGATCAGCACGTCATAGGTGTTGAGCTGACCGGGCTCCAGCAGGTGGATACCGGTCACGTTGCGCAGGCTCTTCCAGCTCAGCTCGTCCGAGCGCTCCAGCACGACCAGGATGTTCTTGGCGGTGCTGATCGAGGCCAGCGCGGCCGAAGCATCCTTGGTCGAGGGCGCATCGCCGGCGAGCAAAGCCGAAGCGACATGCACCCGACCGTAGCGAGCCCGGTCAGACAGCGCGCCACGCAGCGCGGCCGCCTTCATCTTCTTGGGGGTGCGCTGGTCATAGCTTCGCGGCTGCGGGCCGTGCACCACGCCACCGCCGGCGAACTGCGGCGCACGGGTCGAACCCTGACGGGCCCGGCCGGTGCCCTTCTGCCGGTACGGCTTCTTGCCACCACCGCGAACCTCGCCGCGGGTCTTGGTCGAGGCAGTGCCCTGTCGGGCGGCAGCCAGCTGGGCGACCACGACCTGGTGGATCAGAGCAACGTTGGTCGGCACATCGAAGATCTCGGCGGGCAGCTCGACCGACTTCTGCTTGGCCTCGGTGCCAGCCGGATTGACTACATCAACAGTGAGCGACATCAGTCTCAGGCCTCCTTCTGGGTGCCAGCGGACTTGATGGCGGTACGAACCAGCACCAGGCCACCCTTGGGGCCGGGCACCGCGCCCTCGATGAGCAGCAGGCCGCGCTCGGCATCGACCTTGACCACGCGCAGGCTCTGGGTGGTCTGCTTGTCGACACCCATCCGGCCGGCCATCCGCATGCCCTTGAATACTCGGCCTGGCGTGGAGCAGCCGCCGATCGAACCGGGCTTGCGGTGGTTGCGGTGCGAGCCGTGGGAGGAGGACACGCCGTGGAAGCCGTGCCGCTTCATGACGCCGGCGGTTCCCTTGCCCTTGGTCGTGCCGGTCACGTCGACCGACGCGCCATCGGCAAAGACCTCGGCGCCGAACTCCTGGCCGACTTCATAGCCCTCGATGGACGAGGTGCGCAGCTCGATCAGGTGCCGGCGCGGCGTGACGCCGGCCTTGGCGAAGTGACCGGCCACTGGCTTGGTCACCTTGCGCGGATCGATCTGGCCGTAGGCGAGCTGAACAGCGGTGTAGCCGTCCTTCTCTTCGGTACGGATCTGGGTCACGACGCATGGCCCGGCCTTGACGACAGTCACCGGGATCATCCGGTTGTTCGCGTCGAAGACCTGGGTCATACCGAGCTTTTCGCCCAGAATCCCCTTCAATTCCTTAGACATTGGACTCTCTCGCTAACCGCTACTGGATATTGACGTCGACGCTGGCCGGCAGGTCGATGCGCATCAGCGCATCCACCGTCTTCGGCGTCGGGTCGAGAATGTCGATGAGTCGCTTGTGGGTACGCATCTCGAAGTGCTCGCGGCTGTCCTTGTACTTGTGCGGCGAGCGGATGACGCAGTACACGTTCTTCTCCGTCGGCAGCGGCACCGGGCCGACAACGCGCGCGCCGGTGCGCGTCACCGTCTCGACGATCTTGCGCGCGCTGGCATCAATGGCCTCGTGGTCATAGGCCTTGAGCCGGATGCGGATCTTCTGTCCAGCCATAGTGGCTCGTCTGTCCTCACTGTTGATCGCTGCTGCTACTACGGGTGCGAGCTCGCGAACCGCGGGAGCGGATCGAAGCGGTGGTGCTGGCGAGGCGGCCGGGCTGGAAACCCAGCCGCCTCGCCGACGAAGCAGGTACTACTTGATGATCTTGGTGACCCGGCCGGCGCCGACGGTGCGGCCACCTTCACGGATCGCGAACCGCAGACC
>JBDSAN010000384.1:0-3846 GCA_039922115.1 Jatrophihabitantaceae bacterium | reverse complement strand
GTCGTCGAGCTACCGACGTTCACACCAGCTGCGGTGTACACCGTGACGACGGCGCCATTGGTCGCACCCAGGACGGTCCTGATCTGGCCGCTCAGGGTGAAGGTTGGCGGCGTGACGGTGACGACGTTGGAATTCGAGTCACCGGAGGCGTTGTAGGCGACCGCCCGGTACTTGTAGGTCTGTCCACCTACCCCGGTCGTATCGGTGAAGCCGGTGTGGTTGGCCAGCGTCAAGCCGACCACCTTGTAGGAGCCGGTTATGCCATTGGTCACCAGCGCGCGTTCGAGTCGGAATCCGATCTCGTTAGCTGGGTTGCCCCAATCCGCGAATCCGGCCGCGAGCGGGGTGCCATCGGTCCAGGTGAAGGCAAAGGTACTGCCTGTTCTGGACAGGACCGGTGCCGCTGGCAGCGTGGTCGCCACGTTGACAATGACCGGACGCATCATGTCCATTTCTTCATGGCTGAGCATGTGGCAGTGCCAGACATACTCCCAGTCCATGTTCACCTTGGTGTTCACGATGTTCAGTGCCACGCCGCCGGCGGCCCCACCAGGTCCGGCCTGGTTGAATCCGACAGTTGATCCGGCTGGCATGGTCGGGTCCAGCAGGCGGACGCTCTGCGGAACGCCGAAGGGCAGTTTCGGGATGATAGGCCGCATTGCGACGAAGGTGTCCTCGAGCGGACTGACTCGTACGGTGTCCTTCCAGCCGAGCTCGGTTGGATCGGGTGGTCTGATCACCCCGTCCCATCCGGTGCGGTTGAGCACCTGGACGTTGTACAGGTGGAAGTGGATCGCGTGGGTGTCGACGCCGTTGTGGGTGATCTTCCAGTTCTGGGTGCCATCCGCGGCTGACGAGATCGGCGTAACGCTCACCCCAGGAGGTAGCTCGATACCTTTGAAGATCTCGGTTGCCGGATTTATATACGGGTAGAGGTAGACGTTCTGCGCGTTGGTGAGCGCCGCAGGATCCTCCACGCCCAGCTCACTCGACATTCGTCCGTACACAGGGTCGAACGCCGCACCCTGCTCATCGTGCATCGCCTTGAATTGCAGCGGAATCGTCATGCTGGGCCCGGTTGGACCATTGGCCAGTGTCTTGAAGCTCAGCGATCCGTCATTGATCCGCACGAACCCGTCGTTGGGGCTCGTGGTCCGGAAGCTGGTGCCGTAAGCGGAGTTGTAGGCACCCTGGCCCACGACGATCGGGTTCTGTGAGGATTCGAAGACACCAGCCGCCTTGCCGTCCGCGCTGGTGTGGTGCGCGAACGCCGCCGTCAGCCTGTTGTAGTTGAAGGGAAGTGCGATTGGAGCGGCCGCGACCTTGATCTGCATCACGGTTCGGGTATTCGGCCCGTAGCCAGGCATGGTCGACGGAGCGCCACCAGAGTCCCGCAGGTCCGGATTCCCGGTGTAGTAGTCGTATCGGGCATCGCGTGCGGGGAAGGCAGCAGGAGCATCGTTATACAGGATCAGCGTCTTACCGGCGTATTTCGAGAAGTCGATAATGACGTCGTGCCGCTCGGCAGGTGCGATGAGCAGCGCATGCTTGTCGACGTTGCCCACGTCAAAGCGGGCCGGGTCCATCACGTAGGTGATCGGTTGCGGCGCCACGACCACCGGTGCGGGCAGGAAGCCGCCTTCGGTGCCGATATCAATCATGCTCGGTCCGGGTGGGCTCAAGGTCGTATCCGGGGTCGGCGCGACGGTCGGATCGGAGAGCGCCGCCTGGACCTCTGCTGACTTGAGCGCGACCTCGGTCCCAGGCGAGGTGCCGGTGGAATCAGCTTGGTAGAGCGACAAATTGAAGTAGCGATCGTCGGCAGCGTTAAGAATTCTGAAGCGGTAGGACTTCGGATCAACCGTTGTCGTCGGGTAGGCGGTGCCGTTGACGGTCGGGGTGTCGTTGAATGCCTCCATCCCTACCGAGACATTGGGCGTCGCTGGGTTGAGCGGTGGTTCACAGAACTCCGTGACATCGGTGTTGCACGCTGCGTTGTAGTACGGATTGGCGATCGGAGGGTGGTCGATACCTGCTGTCGGGGGCCAGAACCAAGGGCCGTACATCCAGCGTCCATAAGGGTTCGAGCCGGTCGAGGCGCTGGGATTCTGGGCGGGCATGAACACATGCGGGAACCAGAGGTTGCCGGTGGCACCCCATTTGGCGGTGTTCCAGGTCGGGTCCTCGCTGGCGAGCTGGCTGTTCGAGGCGGTGCCATCGTCAGAAACAAACGTCTTGTCCGCGAGGATCAGCGGGATCTGGGTGGCCGGAATGGTGCCCGAGTTGACCAAGGCCTTCTCGGTGTCATCGGTGATCGTGTACCCCGCGGACTCGCCGGCATAGACATTCAGCCGGGTGATCCCCGCTGAGTGGTCGTGGTAGAACATCAGTCGCGCGCTGTCCTGGTTGGTATAAAAGAAGGTCTGCGCCCCAACGCCCGGGTCGGGCATGTCGGGAACGTTGCTGACGCTGACACCCTTGGGATACAAGGTGCTCTCGGTCGCGGGGGTGATCCACTGGTGCGGCGTACCGTCACTGATCCAGGGCGTGATGCCGCCGTGCAGGTGGATGCTTGCGCGATTCTCCGGGTAGCACGCAGCCGGCTTGGGATCGTTGTCACACATGGGGCTCTGCGGATTCGGCTCAGCCGGCGGAGTGCCCAGCGCCGGTCCCATGCCAGAGCCGCTCACCGTCGTATCGACCGGCAGGAACAGGTCACCGGCTACCCCGGTCGGGAGCAGGTCACGGAAGAGAATGCGAACCGGACGGTCCTTCGTCGCCTGGATGAACGGTCCGTACTGATGAGGATTGTCAACGCCGAGCGCGGGCTGTCCGCTCGGCAGGTTGATCGCCAGCGGAGTCAGGGCGGGGTTGAGGTTGGCGTTGGTCAGCTGGACCCGAATGCCTGGTACGACGTCGGTTGCAAGCTGGACATAACCGCGAAGCAGCGTGCCCACAGGGGGCAGGCTGGAACTCATGCGCTCGCGGTACTGAACGATGCCGATCTCGTAGTAGTCACTGCCGGGGTAGGTGGTCGTGTCTGGCACCGCAATCGGGATGTACTGGCCCAGCTCGTTGTGGTCGGCCGAGCCGAGGCCGGGAAGGCCATCGACGAACTTCTTGATTCCACCCGCGGTGACGTAGCCAGAACCACCGGCCACCACGGTCACCGCCGTGACCGCACCGCTGATCACCGCGCTGGCGGTGGCCTGGGTACCTGCTCCCGGCGGGGCCGAGATACTGACTGACGCTGTGGTGTAGCCGCTGCCGGTAGAGGTGACATCGATACTGGAGATGGTGTCCATCGTGACGATTGCCTTCGCGACCGCGGTGACGGGCTGGGTTCCTTCGGTAATTACCACGCCGGGCTCAGTCGTATAGCCACTTCCGCGATTCACCAGGGTTATCGCGGTAATGGCTCCAGTTCCGTCCAACGTCGCGGTGGCAGTGGCTTGCACGCCAGCTGGATCAGTCGGCGGCTCGATCACGACGACCGGATTCGTCAGGCCGTGACCTGGCTGACCAACCTCGATCGAGCCGACGAAGCCGGACATGTTCGGGGTCGCGCTCGCGCCCGTACCGTTCCCGCTGATGGTGACCACCGGCGGCTGGGTGTAGCCCGAGCCTGGCGCTGTAATGCCAATTGCGGTCACCCCACTTGAGATCGTTGCGGTTGCCTGAGCGCCGGTGCCACCGGCGACCGGGCTGGAGATCCGCACGGTCGGAGCCGAGGTATAGCCGCTGCCGCCATCGGTGATCTGAAAGGAGGTGATGGCACCGGTCGATGGGCTCACCGTGGCAACGGCGGCGGCGGCACTGCCGCCGCCGCCCACGAAGTCAACCACC
>JBDSAN010000383.1:0-5299 GCA_039922115.1 Jatrophihabitantaceae bacterium | reverse complement strand
TTCCGGGGGGGGTGGGGGTGGAAGGTCGGCGGTTCAGCCGGCCGGCTTTGCGAGATCTGGTACGAACCGGAACTGGTCGATGACGGCCGCGCTGACCGCCGAGGCCCCGCGCTCGCCGAGCGTGATCGTGTAGTGGTTGACTCCAGCCACGTCCTGCCACTGGAAGCCCGGATGCTGACTGGCCCAATCTTCGAGCACCGGCGGCGGGTACATCCCGCCAGGCTCGTCCTGCAGGCCACGCGGGGCGCGCAAGAAGCTGACCGGCAGGTCCAGCCGCGGCCAGGCATGCTCCACCGGGCCGCCGGTGAACAGCTCGGCGTGGTCGGCCGTCATCGCCCGGGCGTCGCTGCTGCTGCGCCAGGGCGGGCCGTCCGGGCGCAGGTCGTAGTCGACATAGTCAGCCACCGCTGCGGAAAATTCACCGTCGAACGCGGGGTGCTTACGCCAGAAGTCCCGGTAGGCAGCTTGGTCTTCGAAGGTCATCGACAGCCGCTCGGCAGCCGGACCGAGCCCGACTTGGACGGCCGCTTCCAACGTCCAGCCAGCCGGCAGCACCAGCGGGATGCCGCCGTCGACCAGCACCAGCGAGCTGACCAGTTCCGGAGCGGTCGCGGCCAGCAGCACCGCGACGAAGCCACCCATCGAGTGGCCGGCCACCACGGCCGAGCGGCCCGGCGCGCAGGCGCGCAGCACGGCCGCGACGTCCTCGGCATGCTGGGCCATCCCCCACGGCCCGGGCAGGCCGGTGCTGCGGCCCCGACCGCGCAGGTCCGGGGCGAGCACCAGCACCGAGGGCGTTGCGGCCAGCTGCTCAGCCACCAGCGACCAAGCCAGCTGCGATGAGGTAATGCCATGCAATGCCAGCACGATCCGGTCCGGTTGCCGGTCCACCGCGTCGTCGCTGAACCAGCAACCGGTACGCAGGTTGCCGCCGCGCACGGCAACGTCGATCGTGCGGTAGTTGCTCATCGGGCGCCGTACCCGCCGGCCAGGGGGTAGCTGAAACCGCTGGCCGCGCCAGTCACCAGTGCTCGCCGATCCGTCAGCATCCGCTACCCGCTCTCGCTCGTGTCCGACCCGGACGCTCGCGCGCCGAGTGCCCGCTGGATCAAGGCCATCACCTCATCGAAGACCGGTTCTGGCAGCATCGGTTTCACGTCCGAATCGCTGTTGGCCTCGTTCCAGAGCACCCAGCGCATGCCGACCAGTTCACCGATTCCCATCAGCGCCCAGGCCGCCACCGAGGTGTCCAGGTCAGTGATCTCGCCGTTGCTCTTGGCCTTGTCCAGGCCGGCGATATAGCCCTCGACGATCCGGGTGTAATGCATCCGCAGCGCCTTCGGCGACACGAACTCCGCCTGCCGGATGATTCGGTACAGCGCGGGATGCTCGGCGGTGAACCGGAAGAAGGCTTGAAAGCCAAGGCGTTCGGACTCGATCCGGTCGTGACCTTGCGCGGACGCCTCGCTCATCGCATGCCGGACCCGCCGGTTCAGATCCTCGACCAGCTCGTCGAAAATCTCCTGCTTGCCTTTGAAATAAAGGTAGAACGTCCCCTGCGCGACGCCGGCAGCGTCGGTCAGCTTGACGATCGAGGCGTCGTGGTAGCCGAGTTCGGCGAACACCTTCTCGGCGGCGTCCAGCAGCTTGGTCCGGGTCCGGTTACCCCGCTCGGTGCGCGGGCCTGGGACATTCGCGGTCATCGGTTCACCCGCGCGTCCCGCAACGAGCGGCGCAGCACCTTGCCGACCGCCGATCTGGGTAGCTCAGCCACCAGCTCGATCGTCCTGGGAATCTTGTAGCCGGCCAGCTGGGCCCGGCAATGCTCGCGCAGTTCCTCGGCATCGGTATGGCAGCCGGCCCGAACAACCACGAATGCCCTGCCGACCTCGCCCCAATCCGGATCGGGCTGACCGATCACCGCGACATCGCCGACCGCCCGGTGGTTGAACAGCACGCTCTCGATCTCGAACGGCGAGACGTTCTCACCGCCGGTGATGTAGACGTCATCGAGCCGGTCCAGGATCCGGAAGTAGCCCTCGGCATCGCGCTCGACCAGGTCGCCGGTGTGCAGCCAACCGTCCCGCAGCGCCAACGCGCTGGCTGCCGGGTCGCGCCAGTAACCGGCAAACACGTTCGGGCCGCGCACCAGCAACTCACCGACTGCCGGACCGGCCAGCTGCTCGCCGGTTGCCGGGTTAGCCACCGCGACGTCCACGTGCGGGTAGGGGGTACCGGCGAAGCCGACCCGGTCACGGGCATCTTCTGGTTTCAAACACAGCACGTTGGGCGCCGCCTCGGTCAGGCCATAGCCTTGCGCGAGCTGCACGCCACGGCCCAGCCAGGTCCGCAACAACGGCTCGGGCATCGGCGCGCCGCCGACCACCGCGTAGCGCAGGCTGGCCAGCTCAGCGCTGGCGAAGTCCGGGTGCTGGGCGAGCAGCAGGTAATTGGCCGGCACTCCCATCATGGTGCTGACCTGCTTCTCACCGATCAGCCGGAGCACCCGCTGCGCGTCGAAGGTCCGCTCGAGCAGCACGGTGGCCCCGGTCCACCAGGCAAGCAAGGCCTGGATCGTCCAGCCGCCGACGTGAAACTGCGGCAACACCGACAGCACCACATCGTGCCGGCTGATCTCCAGCGTCCGGGACAGCGACAGGCTGGTCCAGAAGCAGTTGGCGTGGCTGAGCACCACCGCGCGCGGCCGGCGCATCGTCCCCGAGGTGTAGATCATCAGCAGCGGATCATCATCGCCGACCGGGCCGTTCGGAGCTTGATCGGACCCGATCGGATCGAGCTCGACCAGGCTGACCGAGCAGCGCGCGATCTGGTCCGGCAGCAGCGACAGCGCCGACCGGGCCGGCACCTCGAACTCGTCCTCGACGCATAGCAACGCCGGCTGGGCATCGGCGAGTTGCTCGGCCAGCTCGACCGGAGTGAGCCGCCAGGACAGCGGGACCAGTACCAGCCCGGCCCGTGCGCAAGCGAAGAACAGCACGACGTGCTCGGCACTGTTGCCGGTCAGCGTCGCGATCCGGTCGCCAGCCCGCAACCCGGCGGCCAGCAACCGGCGGGCTGCGGCCGCCGAGCGCTCGTCCAACTCGGCGTAGCTGACCTGAACCCCCCGATCGTCGATCGCAATCGCCTGGCCGTCGGCGCGAGCCCGATCCGGGATCCAGCGGCTGAGCGTCTGCGCGCTCATCGGGTCGGCTCCACGTCCTGCGCCCGCGCGGGGCCGGACCGCCGGCCGGTTAGCCGGGCCAGCGTGCCGGTGATGCCGCCGGGCAGGAACAGCACGACGATCACGAACAGCGCGCCGAGCAAGAAGGTGGGCTGGGACAGCGGCACTCGCAACGGGGCCGGCAGCGCAGCGATGTGCGACGAGCCGGCAAGTACGCCGAGCCGCTGGTCGAGCAACGTGTAGATCATGCCGCCCAGCATGGCCCCCCAGCGGCTGGCCAGACCACCCAGCACCACCATCACCAGCAACGTCAAGGTGAAGCTGGAGGTAGTGATCTGCGGGCTGGCGCCGCCCTGCACCAGCAGGTAGGCCATGCCTGCCACGGTGGCCAGCGCGCCGGCGATGCTGAACGAAATCAGCCTGACCAGGTAGGGACGAATCCCGAGCACCAGCACCCGCAACTCGTTGTCACGAACCGCCTGCATCAACTGGCCAGCCCTGGACCTGACCACCCAGCCGACCACCGCGAGCACCAGGGCAGCGACGGCCAGCGCCAGCCAGTACAGGTTCTGGGTGTTGTCCACCCCGAGCAAAGCGGCCGGCAACCGGGCCGATGCGAGCCCCACCCCCTCCTCACCGCCGGTCAGGCCGCCGAGGTTGCGCGCCACCAGCACCGAACCAGCCTGGGCAAAGGCCAGCGTCACCATCGCGAACGCGATACCGGTGACTCGCAGGCTGACCATGCCGATCAGCACCGCCGTCCCGGTACCGATCAGCAGGGTGAGTAGCGCGGCCGGTAGCAGCGCCATCCGGGCGTGGTCGAGCAGGATCGCGAACAGGTAACTACCGATGGCGAAGTAGAGCGCGTGCCCGAACGACAACAGCCCGGTCACCGCGAACATCAGGTTGTAGGTGACCGCCAACGCGCCGATCAGCAGGCAACCGGCCAGCAGTTGCTCGGTGCCCGGCGTCCAGGTCGGGCCAGGTAGCACGCCGGGCACCGAGACCTGCAATTCAGGTAACAGCGCGGCGAGCCCCGCGACGAGCAGGATTGCCAGTATTCGCAGTGGGAAACGCCTGCGGGAGCGGGCAACGTCGGTGACCGGGTCGGCTTGCAGGACAGCGCTCATGCCAGCCGCACCTGCCGTCCAACGAAGCCGCCCGGTCGCACCAGCAGCACCATCGCGAGGGCAACCACCACGGTCAGGTCACCGACGCCGGATACCGCGTAGTAGTTGGCAAATTGCTGTAGCAGCGCCACCCCGGCAGCGGCCAGCGCCGATCCGGTCACCGAGCCGAGGCCGCCGATCACCACCACGATGAAGGCAAAGATCAGCAGCGAATCGCCCATCCTCGGACTGACCGTGCTGTTGTACAGCGCGGTGAGCACGCCACCGAGGCCAGCCAGCGCGCCACCCAGGGTGAACACCGCGGTGAAGGTCCGGCCGACGTCAATGCCCAGCGCGGACACCATGGTGCGGTTCTCCA
Source organism: Jatrophihabitantaceae bacterium (assembly GCA_039922115.1). Classification (GTDB taxonomy): domain Bacteria; phylum Actinomycetota; class Actinomycetes; order Mycobacteriales; family Jatrophihabitantaceae; genus Jatrophihabitans_A. The sequence continues at coordinate 630 of JBDSAN010000383.1, read as the reverse complement.
CGCCGGCCCGGATAATCAGGCCGTACCGGGTTCGGGCCAGTAGCAACTGCAAACCCAGCAGGACGAGCAAAGCGGCCAGGATGCAGACGAACCGCAGGTTGGGCACGTCCGCCCCGAGAATCGTGGTGGTCCGAGCCATCCAGGCCGGGGACGGGAACGTCCGGGCGTCAGCGCCCCAGATTCCCGACACCAGGGCGACCGCGGCCAGCCCGAGCCCCACCGTGACCAGCACCTGCTCGATCTCGCGCGAGTAGAGCCGGCGGATCAGCAACACCTCGATCAACCAAGCCAATACGCCACCACTGGCCGCACCGACCAGCAGCATCAGCGCGAACACCGGCCAGGAGTCAGCGTGGCTGCCGGTGTGCGAGCCGACCTGGTAGCCAAGGTAGCCGCCGGCCGTGAGCAGCGCCCCGTGCGCGAAGTTCAGGATCCGCATTACCCCGTAGATCAAAGACAACCCGGCAGCAACCAGGAAGTACAGCGCGCCCAGTCCCAGCCCGGTCACCGCGAGCAGCACGACGGTGCTCATCGCCGGCTCCCGCTGACGCCCAGCAACCGGCGAACCTGCGCGCTGTCGGCCAGGAAGTCGGCAGCCGGCCCGGCGTGCGCGACCCGTCCCTCGGCCAG
>JBDSAN010000382.1:0-4920 GCA_039922115.1 Jatrophihabitantaceae bacterium | reverse complement strand
CCGGCCTTGCCAGCGTGCAGGAGCACCAGGTCGAGGTCACCGTAGGGCGCCGGCTCGCGCCGGCCGAGCCCGCCGACCGCGAGCAGCGCGATGCCGGCCCGGTCGGGCAGCAGGCCGGCCAGCCAGCGGTCATAGGCCTCGGTCAGCTCGGCCCGTAGCGGTGCGCCGACGAGGCCGGTCCGGGCGAGGATTTCCGCCCGGACCGACCTGATCGAATCCTCAGACGGCGTCGGCATCCCGTTCGCCCGTCCGCACCCGGACCACGGAATCGATGTCGGTCACCCAGACCTTGCCGTCACCGATCTTGCCGGTGCGGGCCGCCTCGACCACCGCGTCGACGACCTTCACCGCGTCGGCTGCGTCCACCAGTACCTCGACCCGAACCTTGGGCACCAGATCCACCGTGTACTCGGCCCCGCGGTAGACCTCGGTGTGCCCGCGCTGCCGGCCGAAGCCGGACACCTCACTCACGGTCAGGCCCTGGATCCCCAGGTTTTCCAAGGCGATCTTGACTTCTTCAAGCTTGAACGGCTTGATGATCGCGGTCACCAGCTTCATGCCTGCACACTCTCCTTCGTAGCCGATGCCGCGGCCGGAATGTAGTTGCCACCTGACCCAGACAGCGGACCGAAGTCGTAGGCGGTCTCACCGTGAATCGAGATATCCAAACCGTTGACCTCGTCCTCTTCAGTGACCCTGGTCTGCATGACCAGGCCGATCACCTTAGCGATGATGAAGGTACCGACGAAGGAGAAGATCGTCACGGTGCCGGCAGCCTCGGCCTGGTGCAGCAGCAGGCTCCAGCCGCCCCACTTGCCACCGCCGCCGTAGAAGATGCCGTTGTTCGCGAAAGGGTTGGTGACGTTGGTGGAGAAGAACCCGATGCTCAGGGTGCCGATCCAGCCGCCGACGAAGTGCACGCCGACCACGTCGAGCGAGTCGTCGAAGCCGAGCTTGTTCTTCAAGCCGATCGCGAACGCACAGCCGACGCCGGCCAGCAGCCCGATCACCAGCGCGCCGCTGACGCTGACGAAACCAGCGCACGGCGTGATCGCCACCAGCCCGGCCACCGCACCAGAAGCAGCGCCCAGCGCGGTTGCCTTGCCGTAGCGCAGCTTCTCCACGACCAGCCAGCCGATCAGGGCGGTAGCGGTCGCGGTGTTGGTGTTCATCCAGGCGTAGCCGGCCAGGTTGCCCGCGCTCAGCGCCGAGCCGGCGTTGAACCCGAACCAGCCGAACCACAGCAGGCCGGCGCCCAGCATCACGAACGGGATGTTGTGCCCGCGCATGTTCTCCTTCGGCCAACCGCGCCGCTTGCCGAGCACGAAGGCCATCGCCAGGCCTGCGGCACCGGCATTGATGTGCACGACTGTCCCGCCGGCGAAGTCCTCGGCGAAGAACTTGCCGGCCGGCCGGAGCGACTGGTTGAGGAAGCCGTAGCCGTTGAAGACCCAGTGCGCGACCGGCGCGTAGATCAGGATCGACCAGGCCGACACGAACGCCACGAACGCGCCGAACTTCCAGCGATCAGCGGTGGATCCGGTGATCAGCGCCGGGGTGATGATGGCGAAGGTCAGCTGGAAGGCGACGAACACCATGGTCGGGGTGGTCTGGGCGGCGCCGAGCGTGGGCACCACGTCGGTGATGTGGTGCATCAGGATGTAGTGGGTGTCGCCGAGGAACTTGTTGGTACCGCCAAAGGCCCAGGCGAATCCGATGATCACCCAGGTGACGCTGACGATCGCGATGGCCGCGAAGTTCTGCATCAGCATGGCCAGGGTGTGCTTGGCTCGGACCATGCCGCCGTAGAAGAAGGCGAGCGCTGGGGTCATCAGCAACACCAGCGAGGCTGAGGCCAACACCCAGGCGGTGTCGCCTCCACTGAGGTTCTTGATGTCGAACGGTACGTAGGTTGGTGCGGCGAGGACGACTTGTGACACAGGGTCTCCCCTTCTTCTCGGGTGGGTTCGCGCCAGCAGTGCACGCTGGGACGAGAATCGGTTGGGGCTGTTACGCCAAGCCCTCGGTCGTGTTTCAGCGACGTGAACGAGCGCACCGGGTGAACACCGACACAGTCGGTCGGGCCGGTAGGTTGCGGGTATGCCCAGTCTCGCCCGAATCGAAGCAGCGGAACGTGCCGCGCTGCTCACCGTTAGCAACTACACCATTGTGCTCGATTTGCCCGCTACCGGAGCGGAATTCCAATCGGAGTCGACTATCCGGTTCAGCTGCGCCGAGCCCGGTGCGACCACTTTTGTCGACCTGCACGCGGTCGCGTTGGAGGCTGCCGTCCTGAACGGCGGGCCGGTCGATCCGGCCGGCTTCGTCGATGGCCGGCTGGCCTTGACCGGCCTGCACGCCGACAACGAGCTGCGGCTGGTCGCCAGGATGGCCTACTCCTGCGATGGCGAGGGCCTGCACCGGCACGTCGACCCGACCGATGGCCGCACCTACCTGTACGCGATGTCGTTCCTGGACGCCGCCCCTCGCTGGTTCGGCTGCTTCGATCAGCCGGATCTGAAGGCGAACTTCGACATCGAGGTGCGCTGCCCGGCCGACTGGACGGTGTGGGGCAATGCGCCGTCCGCCCGGCTGGCCGAGGGCCACTGGCGGCTGGCGACCACCAAGCCGCTGTCGACCTACTTCGTGACGCTGGTGGCCGGGCCGTACCACTCGGTGCTGGCCGAGCACGATGGCATCCGGCTGGGATTGCATGCCCGGGCGTGCCTGGCCCCGCACCTGGAAGCCGACGCCGAGGAGATCCTGGCGGTCACCCGGGCGGCCTTCGACCGCTACCACGAGCTGTTCGGCATCCGGTACCCGTTCGGTGAGTACCACCAGGCCTTCGTGCCGGATTTCAATGCTGGCGCGATGGAGAACCCGGGCTGCGTGACCTTGCGCGAGCAGCTCATCTTCAGGTCCGCGGTGACCAGCAGCGAGCGCAGCCTGCGCTCGGCGGTGATCGCGCACGAGATGGCGCACATGTGGTTCGGCGACCTGGTCACGATGCGCTGGTGGGATGACCTCTGGCTCAACGAGTCATTCGCCGAGTACCTGGCCTACCGGGTCTGCGCTGAGCTGGCTGGCCGCACCGGCGCGGCCGAGCTGACCGGGCTCACCGGCCTGGCCTGGGCCGAGTTCGGGATCAGCCGCAAGGACTTCGGCTATGTCGCCGACCAATCACCGGCCACCCACCCGGTGGCCGGCAACGGCGCGGCCGACGCGGCAACTGCCCTGGCCGCCTTCGACGGCATCTCCTACGCCAAGGGCGCCTCGGCGCTTCGGCAGCTGGCCGTCCACCTCGGTGACGAGGTGTTCTTCACCGGCCTGCGCGAGCACTTTGCCAAGCACAGCTATGCCAATGCCGAATTCGCCGACCTCATCGGAGCCTGGACCGAGGCCGGCGGCGAGGGCCTGACCGATTGGGCCGAGCAGTGGTTGCGCACCAGCGGCCTGGACTGCCTGCGCGCGGGCGCCAGCGATGGCGAGCTGACCCTGCGCCGGATCGCACCGGACGGCTCGCACCGTCCGCACACCATCCGGCTGGCCGGCTTCGACGCTGCCGGCCGGCAGGTGCTCGACCAGCCGGCCCGGCTGCTGGCTGACGAGCTGCGGTTGCCGGCGCCGGATTCGGTGCGGTTGGTGGTCGCCGACAGCCTCGACCAGACCTGGGCGAAGGTGCGCTTCGCTGCCGATCCGGACGGCGACCCGGCGGCCTGGTCAGCGGTAGCCGAGCTGCTGCCACGGATCGAGCAGGACCTGACCCGGGTGGTGATCTACAACGCGGTCCGCGACGGGGTACGCGACGCCAGCCTGGACCCGAGCCAGGCGCTGGAAATCGTGCTGGCCGCCTACCGGCACGAGCGGATCGACATGGTGCGGACCGAGATACTGAGCTTCGCCAGTCGCGAGCTCGCCTCGATCTACGCGCTGCCTGCCCAGCGGGCCGATCGGCGCGCCCGGATCCGGTTGGCAGCCGAGCTTTCGCTGGCCGAGGCCGAGCCAGGCACCGACCGGCAGCTGGGTGCGGCCAGGCTGCTGATCACCAACTGCGACGACCCGCGCCAGCTGCAGGCCTGGCGGCACGGTACGGCGGTGCCGGCCGGGCTGCTCATCGATCCCGAGCTGCGCTGGGCGCTGAACTGCCGGCTGGCCGGCCTGGGCGAGCTCAGCGACGCCGAGATCGAGCGGGAACTTGCTGAGGACGAGAGCTCAGCCGGCGTGGTGTACGCGGCGCTAGCCCGCGCGCTGCGTCCGGACCCTCGGGCCAAGGAGCAGGCGTGGGCGCTGCTGACCGAGCCGTCCACCCTCAGCGCCTACCAGCTCTACGCCACCGCCGAGGGTTTCTTCCACCCGATGCAGGACGAGCTGACCGCGGCGTACCTGCCCCGGTTCTTCGAGCAGCTGCCCGCTACCGCCGCGCACCGGCAGGGCTGGGCGCTCGGCCAGGTGATCCAGCGCTGCTTCCCGGTCGCCGCGGCCAGCGTCGAAGTACTGGAACTGGCCGAGGCGAGCCTGACCAGCACCGACCTCGACCCGACCGTGCGGCGCGCGATGTCGGACCGGACCGACGTGCTGCGCCGCTCGGTGGCGTCCCTGCGGCGTTACTCGAAGCTGGCCGAGGGGCCTGAACAGGCCGTCGTGGGCGCCAGCTAGGGTCAGGCCATGACCGAGATGAGCGTGCGGGGACTGACCGTTGCCGTCCATGCCGGCGATCGTGAAGAGGCCCTTGCCTTCTACTGCGCACTGATCGGCCGGGATCCGGACCTGGGCCCCGATCCGGACTTCTACGAGTGGGAGATCTCGCCCGGTGCCTGGCTGCAACTGGCCACCGGGCGCGAGGCAATCAAGCCCTCGTCCTTTCGGCTACGGCTGCAGGTCGAGGACATCGACGCCTCGGTCGCGATCCTGGCCAAGAAG
>JBDSAN010000381.1:0-3602 GCA_039922115.1 Jatrophihabitantaceae bacterium | reverse complement strand
GATGATGTCCGGCGAGGCGAGGTTGGTGACCACGCCGGCACCGAGCCGGTCGTACTTGGACTGCGGGTCCGACGGCGCGAGGTTCTGGACGTTGTAGGTCGCGACCGCGAGCTGGTCGCTGGCCTGCGCGGTGGCCACGGTCGCGGCCAGGTGGTTGTCCTGGTAGCTGCCGACCACGTTGGCGGCCATGTCGTAACCGCCGAAGGTGGACCAGTCGACCGGGCCGGAGGTGGCACCGACGAACTGGTCACCGACGTTGGCCGCCGGCACGACACCGCTGACCGGAGCCACCAGCAGCCGGCCGGTGGGCAGCGTGTCATAGCCGTCGATGTAAGTGCCGCCACGCGGGGTGGGCTGCTCGGCCGGCTTGCTGGTCACGTAGATCTCGCCGTACTGCGGCTTGCCCGGTCCGACGATCCGCGCGTTGTCCACCTCGATCAGCATTCCCTCGTGCGCTTCGAAGAATTCCTGCGCCGAGCGGGTCGGGTCCACCGGGTTGATCGACTCGACATTGCCATCGGGGCTGCTCGCCGCGTACGGCGTCGGCACCGTCGTCGGGGTCAGCACCAGCGGCGCCGGCACCGGGTTGTTCTTGCTGATCGTGGTGATCAGGGTCGGCGCGAGCTCGGTGACGGACAGGCTCGACGTGGTCGCCAGCGTCTCACCGGAAGCCAGCGGGTAGAAATCGCTGACCTTGCCGGTGACCAGCACCGAGTCGCCGACCGAAACGGCCGCGGTCGAGCTGAACACGAACAGGCCGGACGAGGCACTGATCCGGCTGGTGTCCGGGTTGGGCTCCTGGATCCAGAAGCCCTTGCTGCTGCCGGCGGTCCGGGTGGCGGTCACGATGCCGGCCACCTTGTCGACGGTGCTGCCCTTGAGCGGGGAGATGAAGCCGTCGCCCTGGATGTCCTGGATGGTGGTGGTGCCCGGCACGCACTCGGGCGGGGTCGGGACGGCCGAGCAGTCGGTCGGCGGCGGGGTGCTGCCGGCACCGGCCGGGGTCGGCGCGCCGGCGGTGAAGTCGGCGGCGTTGTTGCCCGTGTTGGCGAACGGCGTGATGGTTCGCTGGTCGGAGGTGGAGTTGGTCAGCGCCGAGGTCGCGGTGCCGGCCGCGTCGTTAGCAGTGCCGAACCCGAGAAAGTCGACGACGCCGGCAGCCGATGAGCAGGCGGCGGCGCAGCCGGTCAGCGCGGTGCTGGTGTTGACCAGGGCGACCTTGCCGCTGGTGGCGCTCAGCGCGATCGTCCCGGTGTCGTTAGGGGTGGGCAGCGCGGCGCCAGCGCCGGCACCAGCGCCTTCCTTGATCAGGTAGTAGCCACCGGCCGGGACGGTGCCGGTGAGCGCGGTGGCCTGCCAGGTGGTGCCGGCGGCCGAGGTGTACTGCACCGACCAGCCGGCCACGCTCTGCGCGGCGCTGCCGTGGTTGTACAGCTCGATGAAGTCGTTGGTGTAGGGCGCGCCGGAGTTGCCGCCGCCGCCGAACACCTCGCTGATGACCACGTTCGAGCTGAGGTCGACCGCGCCCGCGGTAACGGGTAGCAGCGCGGCGCCGGTAACGCCGAGCGCGGCAGCGGCGAGCAGGGCTACCGCGGGTCTGGTTGACCGGCGGGTGGCGCCGGCAGATCTGGGGACGGGCATGAACTCTCCTGCGTCGGGGTGGACTCGGGGAACTTCGGGCAAGCGGCGGTGCGGTCACATGTTGCAGCTGGCAGGTAGCCAGCCGGTTGCTCCTGGGACGGCAGCAGATGTCCCAGGAAGGAAGAAAGGGTTCGGTGTCCAGCAGTGGCAACATTGTGCACGACCGGTACGACAGGCATCGTCGCATACTGACCGAATTGGCGGCGACCAGTTGGCAGGCTGCGCCCCGCGCGTCCGGATCGCGGGCTCTGGGCCTGCTTTGTGCATCAGATGCGTAACTACTGCCGTGACCTGCGAGACCGGCCGACTGGCCAGGGTGTCTGATACCAGTGACATCGAAGCTGGCAGGCTGGCTGGTAAGGCGGGGGAAGGCGCGGCATCGGGGTGAATCAACTGGGCTTGTTGCTGCGCGCATTGTGGTGGCGGCGGGGGCTGTCGCTGGCGACCCTGATCGTTGCCGCCATCACCATCGGCGCCGGCTCGCTCGGTCCGCTATATGCCCGCGCGGCCGATGAATCCACCCTGCGCGATCAGCTGAATTCGCACGCCAGCCAGGCCGCGCTGCACTACACCTTCAGCCTGGCGCTGGCCACCGACGGCGACCTGGACCAGGCCATCGCCGCCGGGCCGAAGCCCGGCGCGATCAAGGCGTACCCCAGCACCGTTGCCGCGGTGGTGCTCAAGACAAACGCCAGCACCCCGGCCCAGACCGCCGGCGGCGATACCGGACCGAACACCCAGCTGATCTGGCGGGACGGCGCCTGCGCCCACCTGGTGCTGGTCAAGGGCCGCTGCCCGAGCGCGGCCAACGAGGTGGTGGTCAGCGAGCGGACCTTGCAGGGCAACTACTACAGCTGGCAGGTCGGCGGCTCGCTGACCCTGTCCGGCGTCCTGAAGGACCCGGGCGGCGGCTCGCAACCGGTGCCCAGCACCGTCACCATCGTCGGCAGCTACCGGTTGCGCGACAGCCAGGACCCGTTCTGGCAGGGCCGCAGCTACTTCGACGCGCATCCCGGCTCCGGCAAGGACCCCGTCATCGATACGGTGGACGGGCTGCTGGCGGCGCGCCCGGAACTGGACGTGCTGGCCAAGCCGAGCCAGGTGCAGGTGCAGGTCGACTACCCGATCGATGCCAGCCGACTGCGGCTGGCTGACCTGGCCGGGCTCAGGTCCGCGGTAACCAACCTGAGCGCCTATCAGGGCAACGGCGGCGATACCGAGTTCAGCACCGGGGTGCTGCAGGTGCTGTCGGACGCGAGCACCGAGCAGCGGTTGATCGACCGCTCCACCCTGCTGGTGTCGTTGCAACTGGCGGTGCTGGCCTGGCTGGTGCTGTTCCAGGTCATCGCCGACGCCGTCGAGGCCAAGGGTTCAGAGATCGCGCTGGCCAAGTTGCGCGGGCTTGCTCCGCTGGCCACGATCCGGTTCGGGCTGGCCGAGCCGATCCTGCTGGTCGCGCTGGCCACCCCGATCGGCCTGCTGGGCGGTTGGCTCGGGGTTCGAATATTCACCCGCTCGGTGCTGGTGGCCGGCACCCCGGTCGCGCTTACCCCGGCCACCTTCGTCGCGGTCGGGGTGGCGCTGGCCGGCAGCCTGATCGCGGCGGCCGCCGCCGGCCGGCGCACGCTGCGCCGTTCGGTGCTCGAGCAGTGGCGGCGCACCGGCGGCCACCAGCCGAGCCGGCTGATGCTGGTGCTTGACCTGGTGCTGGCCGCCGCCGCGATCGTCGGGGTGCTGCTGCTGCGCCACCCGGGCCGGGACGGCAGCCCGCGCGCGGCGACCCTGCTGGCGCCGGCCCTGCTGGTGTTCGCGGTGGCGCTGCTGGGCATCCGGTTGTTGCCGCTGGTGTTGCGCCCGCTGCTGCCGGCCACCCGGGGCACCGGCCGGATCGGGCTGTTCCTGGCCGCCCGCCAGGTCGTGCGCCGGCCGGCCGGGCTGCGGCTGGCCGCGCTGCTGGCGGT
>JBDSAN010000380.1:0-6991 GCA_039922115.1 Jatrophihabitantaceae bacterium | reverse complement strand
CATTGCCAAGCTCGGCAACGTAGGTCCCGTCCGGCAGCGCCCGGATGGACGGTTGGATCGGCTCGATCACCCGATGACCGGCCGCGGCCAGCACCTCGGCGGCGGTGCCGAACCGGGCGATCTCGATCAAGTTGAACACCGTCGGCGGCAACATCGGACGCTCGCCGGCACGGTACTCGGCCAGGGCTTGCTCGACCGAGATCCAGTCCGCATGCGAGGCCTCGCCGGTTACCGCCGCGGCGACCGCGCCCGCCGGCAGCACCGCCACGAAGAAGTAGGTGTCATAGCGGCGCGGTTCGGCCTCCGGGGTGATCCAGCGCGCCCACGGGTAGATCTGCTCCAGCGGCAGCCGGACGTCGGTCTCCTCGCAGATCTCGCGGGCGGCGGTGCGTAGCAATTTCGCGGCATGCTCAGCCGGTACCCGTAGCTGGCTGGCCACGGCGTCCTCCCGCGCGCAGCGCTCACCGTCCGCATCGACCGGATCGACCCCGCCGCCGGGAAACACCGACATGCCAGGCGCGAACGGCATCTTGGGCACCCGGCGGAGCAGCCAGGTCTCGATCCCGGCCGGCCCGTCGCGCAGCAGCAGGACGGTGGCCGCCTCCCGAGCTGGCGCGGCGGCCATGCTCAGCTGACCTCGACTATCAGCTCGACCTCGACCGGGGCACCCAGCGGCAACGCGGCCACCCCGACCGCGGACCTGGCATGCCGGCCGGCTTCTCCGAAAATCTCGCCGAGCAGGTTGGACGCGCCGTTGACCACGGCCGGGTGCTGGCTGAAGTCCGGGGTCGAGGCGACGAAGCCGACCACCTTCACCACTCGCAGCACCGAATCGATGCCGACCAGGTCATGCACCGCGGCCAGCGCGTTCAGCGCGCAGGTCCGGGCGAGCTCGGCGGCCTGTTCCACGCTGACCGCACCACCGACCTGGCCGGTGGCCGGCAGCGAACCGTCGACCATCGGCAGCTGGCCGGAGGTGTAGACGTGGTTGCCCGAGCGCACCGCCGGGACGTAGCTACCGACCGGCGCGACCACCGCGGGCAGCTCGATGCCGAGTTCAGCTAGCCGGGCCGAGACTGAAGTCATAGCGGACCTCCTGGTCTGTGACGTCGTCTCGTCGCAACCTACCTGCTGGGCTTTGTACGCTGGAGCCGTGCCCACCTCGCCGCAACTGCCCCGCCTGCACGTGGTTACCGGCAAGGGCGGTACCGGCAAGACCACGGTGGCCGGCGCGCTGGCGCTGGCACTGGCCGCGAAACCGGCCCGGGTGTTGCTGGTCGAGGTAGAGGGACGCCAAGGCCTGGCCCAGCTGTTCGACACCCCGCCGTTGCCCTACGCCGAGACCAGGTTGGCCGCCAACCAGGGTGGCGAGGTGATCGGGCTCGCGGTGGACGCCGAGGCGGCGATGCTGGAATACCTCGAGATGTTCTACAACATCAAGCGTGGCGGCTCGGTGCTGGCCAAGATGGGCGCGATCGACTTCGTGACCACGATCGCCCCCGGCCTGCGCGACGTGCTGCTCACCGGCAAGGTGAAAGAGGCGGTGACCCGCACTAGCAAGAGCGGGGCGCCGGTGTTCGACGCGGTGGTGCTCGACGCGCCACCGACCGGGCGGATCGTGCAGTTCCTGGAGGCGACCAACGAGGTTGCCGGCCTGACCAAGATCGGCCCGATCCACCGGCAGAGCACCGGGGTGATCGACTTGCTGCACTCGGCCAAGACCCAGGTGCACATCGTCACCCTGCTGGAGGAGATGCCGGTGCAAGAAAGCCTGGACGCGGCCACCGAACTGCGCGCGGCCGGCTACCGGGTCGGCCAGGTGATCGTGAACCGGGCTCGTCCGGTGCTGGTCTCCAGCGGGGCGCCCGATGCCAAGCTGCTCGCCGAGGGGCTCACCGCGGCTGGCCTGGACCCGAAGCTCGGTCCGGCGCTGGCCGCCGAGGTGGTCGATTACGCCGCCCGCCAGGACGTCCAGGTACGTGCCGAGCAGGACCTGCTACAGCTGGACGCCCCGCTTCGCCGGCTGCCTGAGCTGGCACCGCCGATGGACCTTGGCAGCCTGTTCGAACTCGCCGACGCCCTTAACCCCGCGGAGTGGTCGGCATGAGCCCGCGCCCCAGCCCGCCGGCCTTCGATATCGACGCGCTGCTCAAGGATCCGGAGCTGAAGGTCATCGTGACCTGCGGCAGCGGTGGCGTCGGCAAGACCACCACGGCTGCCGCGCTCGGGCTGCGGGCGGCCGAGCAGGGCCGCAAGGTGGTCGTGCTGACCATCGATCCGGCCCGCCGGCTGGCCCAGTCGCTCGGCCTGACCCAGCTCGACAACACCCCACGCGAGGTGCCCGGCATCACCGAGGGCGCCGGTGGCGGCGCGCTGCTGGCGATGATGCTGGACATGAAGCGCACCTTCGACGAGGTGGTCGAGGCCAACACGACGCCTGAGAAGGCAGCGCAGATCTTTGCCAACCCGTTCTACCAATCGCTGTCGGCATCCTTTGCCGGTACCCAGGAGTACATGGCGATGGAGAAGCTGTCGCAGTTGCGGGCACAGCTGATCGAGCACGGCGACTGGGACCTGATCGTGGTGGATACCCCGCCGTCACGCTCAGCGCTGGACTTCCTGGACGCCCCGCAGCGGCTGGGCCGGTTCTTGGACGGCCGGATGATCCGGTTGCTGACCGCGCCGGCCCGGGCCGGCGGCAAGGCCTACCTGAAGGTGGTTAGTGCCTCCTTCTCAGTCTTCACCCGGGTGCTGAACAAGATCCTCGGCAACGACCTGCTGGCCAACGTCTCGGCCTTCGTCGCCTCGCTGGAGACCATGTTCGGCGGCTTCCGGGAACGGGCCGAGCAGACCTACCGGTTGCTCAAGGAACCGGGCACCGCGTTCGTGGTGGTCGCCTCCCCCGAGCCGGACGCGCTGCGCGAGGCGTCCTTCTTCGTCGAGCGGTTGCAGGCTGAATCGATGCCGCTGGCCGGCGTGGTGCTCAATCGGATGCACCGTCCCGGGATCGAGCTGAGCGCCCAGCGGGCCATCGATGCAGCCGAGCGACTGGCTGAGTTACCGGAGCAGACCCCGGCCCTCAAACTGGCCGCGGCCGCGCTGCTGGTGCACGCCGACAATGCTGAGGCGGCCCGGCATGATCGGTCGATGGTCGCCCGGTTCGGCGCCGCGCATCCGGACGTCGCGCAACGCGAGGTGCCGGCGATGCCGACCGATATCCATGACCTGGACGGGCTGCGGGCGGTCGGGCAAGCCCTGGCAGGCTGAGCCCGCCGCCGATCAGCCCTGGCAGACTGAGCGCTAGCGAACGACCCGCCTCGAGCGCGGCAGGTTGGCGATATTCACGGCGTGCTCGGACCGCTGGGCGGCCATCAGGAAGGTGCGCCAGGAATCGATATCGGGCCGGCGCCGCAGCAAGGTACGTCGCTCGCGCTCGGTCATGCCGCCCCAGACCCCGAACTCGGCCCGGCTGTCGAGCGCGTCGGCCAGGCAATCAATCCGGACCGGGCAACCCATGCAGATCGCCTTGGCCTTGTGCTGTGCCGCTCCGACCACGAACAGCGATTCCGGGTCCACGTCACGGCACGCGCCCCGCGAAGCCCACTCGGGATCGCTGGTCGGTCGTAGCCTTTCGGGCATTCTCGTTGCGGTCATCGGCCCCCCGCTTTCAAAAACTCACACGAACACAATCTGATCTGTAGACCCGGACCGTAGGGCACGGTGGGCCAATCTGCAATAGCTCGATACGAGATTGAAGCTTTCACGACGGGCTGATCCATTCACCCGCGTTACATGGCAAATACCCGATATACGCACCTCGACCTGTGAGGAAGCCGGGCGAGCAGGTGCGCTCGCGTATCCTCTTACCCTGTGGCGCGTGCATCCGGTTGGACCATCCTGTCGAAGCTGAGCAAGCTCGTCGGGCTCCTCGTGATCGTCGGCGTTCTGGCTGCCGGCTTTCTCCTTCCCTATATCGGCGGGGCAGGGCTCGCGGCTAAGGCCGGAGCGAACAAATTTCTTAACACTGCCTGCACCTTGACCGAGGAACCGGTCCAGCAGAAGACCACGATGTATGCCAACGACGGCAAGACGGTGATCGCGGACCTGTTCGATCAGAACCGACAGGTGGTCAAGCTGGCCACCGTGCCCAAGTCGGTTACCAACGCGCTGATCTCCACCGAGGACCGCCGGTTTTACTCCCACCACGGGGTGGACCTGCGCGGCCTGGTGCGTGGCGCGCTCAAGACTTCCAACGGCGACACCCAGGGCGCATCCACGCTGACCGAGCAGTACGTCAAGCAAGTCCGCCTCTACGAGGCCAACACCGCCGCCGAGCGCGATGCGGCGACCGCCCAGAACATCGACCGCAAGATCCAGGACGCCCAGTGCGCGCTCAAGATCGAGCGGTCGAACTCCAAGGCCCAGATCCTGGAGAAGTACCTCAACATCGCGTTCTTCGGTGAGGGCGCCTACGGCATCCAGACCGCGGCGCAGACCTTCTTCGGGGTGGACGTCAGCAAGCTGACCGTCCCGCAGTCAGCACTGCTGGTGGGCCTGGTCAAGGCCCCGTCGGACTACGACCCCTTCCTGCACCCGCAAGCCGCCCGCAACCGGCGCGACCTGGTGATCGACAACATGGTCGGCCAGGGCTACATCAGCCAGGCCACCGCGACCGCGGCCAAGGCGGCCCCGTTCCGGCTCGCGCCGCACAGCGAACCGCCGCGTGGTTGTGCCTTCGCCAATCCGGCCATCAAGAATGTCGGCTTCTTCTGTGACTACGCCCTCGACTGGCTGACCAAGGTCGGCGGCCTGACCGGCCAGCGGATCAACACCAGCGGCCTCAAGATCGTCACCACCCTGGACGCCAACCTGCAGAACAGCGGCCAGACCTCGATCTGGACGAACCGCGGCACCGCTGACACCCTCGATCCGGCCAACCCGTACACCCTCGCGATGCCGTCGGTGGATCCGCGCAGCGGCCGAGTCACCACCATGATCACCGACAAGCATTACGGCGTGAAGAAAGGCAATCCCGGCTACACCACGAACCCGATCTTCACCACGGCGTTCGCGGGCGCCGGCTCCACGTACAAGTACTTCACCGCGCTTACCGCCTTGAAGATCGGGGTACCGGCCGATTACCAGGTGACGGCCGGCGATCCCTACCACACCACGCAATGCCCGCCCGGCACCGATCCGAAGCCCAACGGCTACCACAACGCCGGTAACTACGCCGCGACCTACCCGCTCAACCGCGCGTTGCCGCTGTCGTCCAACACCTACTTCGTGGGCATGGAGGATCAGCTTTTCGGTTGCAATCTCGGCCCAATCGTGAGCACCGCGACCAGCCTCGGGATGAACTACCTGAACGGCCCCGAGCTGGATGTCAACGGCAAGCCGACCGGCCGGACGCTGGCCCAGGCCACGGTCGAGGACCACTCGGCAACCTTCACCCTGGGGCAACGGTCGACCTCGGCGCTGGAACTGACCGGGGCGATGTCCGCGGTCGCCAACGACGGGGTGTTCTGCCCGCCGACGCCGGTGCTGTCGGTGACCGACACGACCGGCAAGCCGGTGCCGTTCAAGCGGCCAGGCTGCAGCCGGCAGTTCGATCCGTACACCGCGCGCACGCTGGTCAACATCATGACCAACGACACCAACCCGAGTGGTACCGGCGGCACCGCCACCGGATTCTTCGGCAACTGGTACGGCAGCGGCGGCAGCCTGGTGGCCGGCAAGACCGGCACCAACAACAGCTGCGCGGTGAACCCGGCGACCGGCCAGTGCGAGGACGACGGCAAGAACTCGGCACTGTGGTTCGTCGGCATCACCCCGACCCTGGTGTCGGCGGCTGAACTGGCCAACCCCTCGCACAGCACCCAGGCGATCCCTGCGGTGCCCGGTATCACCAACGACAACACCGGCCGGGACACCTTCGGTGCGACTGCTTCGAAGTTCTGGCTGCAGGCCTACCAGCCCTACCTGCAGGGCCAGCAGTGGACCTGGCCGACGGCTAGTTCGGCACCGGGCATCCCGGTGGTCCCGGTGACCGGCATGAGCCTGGACCAAGCCACCTCGCAGCTAACCTCCAACGGCTTCAAGGTCAAGACCCTGAGCACCGCGTGTGGCAGCAAGGAACAGCAGAACAACGTGGCCTTCTACGGCCCGCACATCGCCGAGCCGGGTGCCACCATCACGCTGTGCCTGTCGTCCGGGATCGCGCCGAAGCTGTTCATCCCGACGCCGACCAAGACCAAGACGAAGGGACGTCCCGGTCCCACTGGCGTGGTATCTCCGAGCGGGCCGGGCGGTGGCAACGGCGGCGGCCTGAGCGGTGGGCCGCCAATCCGTCCGACTCGCTAGCCTGGCTAGTCGCTCGCTGGCCGAGTCAGCCGAGTTTGACCTGCGATCCATTGGTCGAACTGCTTCGGCGTCTTCGCCTTCACCCGGCGCCAGGCCTTGGCGGGCAGCCCGTACTGGCGGCAGATCGCCAGGCCGGCCGTGCGCGCTGACCGCAGCGCCAGCGCTAAGCACAGCGCCGGAACCGCGAAGGTGAGCAGCAGCAACACCCGCGCGGGCCAGCGCCAATCGATCAGGTCGCTGATCACGTACATCACGATCAGCACGATCGCGGCGAGGTAGCTGAGAAATATCAGCTCGTAGGCCAGCAAAGTCTGGCGGGCGGCAGCGGCGCTGATCCGTCCCTGCCACAGCGCGACCCTGCGCTCGACCAGCCTGGCTTGCAGCTTGCCGACCATCGGGGCTAGCTGGTCTTGATCGCGCCGCCGGTCAACCAGCTTGACCAGGCAACGTTCCAGTCGCCATAGCCCTGGCCCAGTTGCATGAGCGGGCCATTGGCGTTCGGGTAGTTGACCACGTCACCGACCCGCATGATCGAGTACAGGTACTTCGCGACGTTCGGGGCCAGGTTGGTGCAGCCGTTGGAGGTACTGCGCACACCGAGGTTGTTGACATTCCACGGCGCCGAGTG
>JBDSAN010000379.1:0-4245 GCA_039922115.1 Jatrophihabitantaceae bacterium | reverse complement strand
GGTCCTCGCCGACCGGGCCGAACAGCCGCTCGAACTCCCGGTCGTGCGGGCTCAGCACGGTGGCCGCCGACCGGTTGACCAGCAACGCCCGAAGCCGCGGATCGTTGGCGATCAGGTTCAGCCCGTCGGCATCGACCAGCGCCGGCAGCTCGGTGGCCAGGATCAGTCGCACCGATTCCCGCGCCTGCGGCCCGCTTCCCAGGCCCGGCCCGACCACCCAGGCCTGCACCCGGCCGGCTCCGCTGACCGTGCTGGTGGCCATCACCTCGGGCCAGCGGCGTACCACCTCGGCCGCCGCGTGCCCGGCGTAGCGAACCGCACCGACGCCGGCCAGCCGCGCGGCTCCGACGCAGAGCTGGGCCGCGCCGGGATAGGCCGCCGAACCGGCAGCGATGCCGACCACGCCCCGGGTGTACTTGTCATCGGACGGTTCCGGCCGGCGCAGCGCGGTGGCCACCTCGGCCTCGTCCAGCTGCCAGATCGTCGCCGGCGGCAGGGACGGGGCCAGCCCGAGCGGGACGAGCCTGATCCGGCCGGCCCGGCGACGGCCCTCGGCCACCAGCAGCCCCGGCTTGAGCGCGCCCATGCACACGGTGACCGTCGCGGTGATCGCCGGTCCTTCCGCCACACCGGTGTCCGGGTCCACGCCGGAGGGCAGGTCGACCGCCAGCACCGGCGCATGCGAGCTGTCAGCGTGCTCGATCAGCGCCAGCAGCGGGGCGCGCAGCCGGCCGCGCGCGCCGATCCCGACCAGGCCGTCCACGATCAGGTCCGCCGCCCCGGCACCGGCCAGCTCGACCACCCGACCGCCGGCTGCCCGCAGCGCGGCCAGGCCGGCCTGGTGCGCCCGGTCAGGTTGGGCCAGCACTGCCCGTACCCGCACCCCGCGGCGGGCCAGTTCGGCGCCGGCGAACAGCGCGTCGCCGCCGTTGTCGCCCGAGCCGACCAGCAGCAGCACCTTGGCCCCATAGCTGAAGCCGAGCATCGTGACCGCCTCGACAGCGACCGCTCGGGCCGCCCGGGCCATCAGCGCACCGGCCGGCAGCCCGGCCAGCACCTGCTGCTCGGCGGCCCGGACCTGCTCGGCCGGCCAGGCACCCGGCATGCTCAGCCCTCCGCGATCACGACGGCCGAAGCGATGCCGCCATCGTGGGACAGCGACAGGTGCCAGCTGCGCACCCCCAGCACCTCCGCGCGGGCGGCTACCGTGCCGCGCACCTGCAGGCTGGGCTGGCCGTTGCCCTCGACCACCACCTCGCAGTCGTGCCAGGCCATCCCGCCCGGCGAGCCGAGCGCCTTGGCCACCGCTTCCTTGGCCGCGAACCGGCCGGCCAGCGACTCGGCGGTACGCGGCAAGCCGCCGGAGGTGAACCGCTCGCGGGCGGTGAACAGCCGCTCGATCAGCTGGCCGGTGCGCTCGGAGGCCGATTCGAACCGGGCGATCGGGACGACGTCGATCCCGACTCCGATGATCACCGCTGCACGGAATCGGACTGTATCGGGTCCGGCTGGGCGGCGGGGCCGGCATGCGCGGCGCCCAGGTCAGCGGCCTCGGCCACCGTGGTCGGGGTGCCCGGCGAGCCGATCGAACCGGGCGGTGCGTAGTCGGACAGGTGGCCGGGAAACACCGAAGCGGACGGGTCGATGAAGGCCACCGCGTTGTTCACCGCGGTCGCCACCTCACCGAAGCCGGTCGCGATCAGCCTTACCTTTCCAGGATATTCGCAAATGTCACCGGCGGCATACAGGCCCGGCACCGAGGTCGCCATGGTGGTGTCGACCACGATGTGGCGCTTCTGCAGCACCTGCAGGCCCCATTCCAGCAGCGGACCGAGGTTGGCGATGAAGCCGAGCGCGGCGACCAGGCGCTCACACGGCAACTCGAGAACCTCGTCCTTGCCGCTGACCACCACCCCGGCCAGCGGGTCGCCGAGCACCTGGGAAACCTGGGCGTCGGTGATCAGGCGCACCGAGGTTTGCTTGAGCACCTCGACCGAGTGCGGATGGGCCCGAAACGCCGCCCGGCGATGCACCAGGGCAACCGACTTGGCGATCGGTTCGAGCAGCAGCGCCCAGTCCACCGCGGAGTCGCCGCCGCCGACGATGACCACGTTCAACCCGGCGTACTCAGCAGGATCGGGGACGAAATGCACCACGCCACGACCGAGCATCTCCTCACCGGTGGGCAGCGCCCGCGGCGTGAAGGTCCCGATGCCACCGGTCACGATGATCGCCTTGGCACGCACCCGGCCGCCGTCGGAGGTGGTGACCACGAAGCCGTTATCGGGCAAGCCGCGTTCCAGGCCGATCGCCTGCTGGCCGAGCAGGTAGCCGGGATCGAACGGCGCGGCCTGCGCAACCAGGTTCGCAACCAGCTCGCGGCCCCGGATCGCCGGGAAGCCGGCTACGTCGAAGATCGCCTTCTCCGGGTACATCGCGGTGATCTGGCCGCCCGGCTCGGGCAGCGAGTCGATGATCGCGGTGGACAGGCCCCGTACGCCCGCGTAGTAGGCGCCGAACAGGCCGACCGGCCCGGCGCCCACTATCAACACATCTACTGAGGTTTCGGCGGCTGCACTGCCATTGTTTGAGCTCACAGTAAAAAACTTATTCGACGGTGACCGACTTGGCGAGGTTACGAGGCTTATCCACGTCGTTGCCGCGCAATTGGGCAATTTCAGCGGCAAGGATCTGTAACGGGATGCTGGTCACCAGCGCCGAGCACAGGGTCGGCGTGATCGGCACCTCGACCAGGTGGGCGGCGTGCTTGGCGGCCCGCTCATCGCCCTGCTCGGCGATCACGATGGTGCGAGCGCCGCGCGCGGAGATCTCGGCGACGTTGGACAGCATCTTCTGGTGCAGCAGCGGACGGGCGCTGGCCGAGGGCATCACGATCACCACCGGCAGATCCTGCTCGACCAGCGCGATCGGGCCGTGCTTGAGCTCGCCGGCCGGGAAGCCCTCGGCGTGCATGTAGGCAAGCTCCTTCAGCTTGAGCGCGCCTTCCAGTGCGACCGGGTAGCCGACGTGCCGGCCGAGGAACAGGATCGCCTTCGATGCCGCGATCTCGCGCGCGATCGAGCGGACCTGCTCACCGGTCTGCAGGGTCTGCTCGATCAGCGCCGGCATCGCCTCCAGCGCCGCGTATTCGGCAGCGATCTCGTCGCCGTACTTCGTGCCGCGGGCCTGTGCCAGCGCCAGCCCCACGATCAGCACCGCGGCGACCTGGGCGGCGAAGCACTTGGTGGAGGCAACCCCGATCTCGGGGCCGGCATGGGTGTAGAGCACCGCGTCGGACTCACGCGGAATCTGCGCCCCGTTGGTGTTGCAGATCGAGAGCACGGTGGCCCGCTGCGCGCGGGCATGCCGGACCGCTTCCAGGGTGTCCGCGGTCTCGCCGGACTGGCTGATTGCCACCACCAGGGTCTGCCGGTCCAGCACCGGGTCGCGGTAGCGGAACTCCGAGGCCATCTCGACCTCGACCGGGACCCTGGTCCAGTGCTCGATCGCGTGCTTGGCCAGCAGGCCGGCGTGGTAGGCGCTGCCGCATCCGACCACGAAGACCCGGTCGACCTCGCGCAGCGTCGACTCGTCCAGGCGTTGCTCGTCCAGCACCACCCGTCCGTCGTGGAAATGCCCGCGCAGCGTATTGGCCACCGCGGTCGGCTGCTCGTCGATCTCCTTGAGCATGAAGTAGTCGTAGCCGCCCTTCTCGGCGGCGGCCAGGTCCCAGTCGATGGTGAAGGCCTTGCCGTGCTCGGGATGGCCGGCGAAGTCGACGATCCGGTAGCCGTCCGCCGAGATCTCGACCAGCTGATCCTGGCCTAGCTCGACGGCCTGCTTGGTGTAGGAGATGAAGGCGGCCACGTCCGAACCGAGGAAGTTCTCGCCGTCACCGACGCCCAGCACCAGCGGCGAGTTGCGCCGGGCACCGACCACCGTCTCGGGGTGGTCGCGATCGAGCAGCACCAGCGTGAACGCGCCCTCGAGCCGGTTACAGACCCGCCTGGTCGCCTCTAGCAGGCTCAACCCGGACGCGCCGGACGCGCCGGCCCCGCCAGCCTCGGCACCAGTCAGTTCAGCGGCAGCCAACTCGGCGGCGACGAGGTGAGCCACCGTCTCGGTGTCGGTATCGGAGCTGAACTCGATCCCGGCCGCTTCGAGTTCAGCTCGCAACTCGTGGAAGTTCTCGATGATGCCGTTGTGCACCACCGCGATCCGACCGGCCACGTCCAGTTGCGGGTG
>JBDSAN010000378.1:0-3735 GCA_039922115.1 Jatrophihabitantaceae bacterium | reverse complement strand
CGGGTGACCGCGACCAGGACCGTCACCAAGACCGTGACCGCCGACGCCACGGCTGCCGCCAGCGCACCGGTGGCAGCGCCGGACTGCACGCCTGGCTACTCACCCTACATCCCGCCAGGTTCTGACGTCGACTGCGCCGGCGGTTCGGGCAACGGCCCCCGCTACGTGAACGGTCCGGTAACAGTCACCGGCAGCGATCCGTACCGTCTGGATGCCGACGGCAACGGGATCGGTTGCGAGTAAACGTTCGACGCTCGGTGTGATTGCCTACATCGACCGGCCAGGGCTGGCGGCAGCCGCCGCGAGTTGGTTCAGTTAGGCGGTGACCGACACCGAGCAGCCGACGTCCGACCGGCCTGACGAGCATGCCGACGAACCGCACACCAGCGGCCTGGCCAGCCGGCTGAACTGGCTGCGCGCAGGCGTCCTGGGCGCCAATGACGGCATCGTCTCGACCGCCGGCATCGTGGTCGGGGTGGCCGGCGCGACGTCCGAGCGCGGACCGATCTTCACTGCCGGGCTGGCCGGCCTGGTCGCCGGCGCGGTATCGATGGCGCTGGGCGAGTACGTGTCGGTGAGCAGCCAGCGCGACAGCGAGCAGTCGCAGCTGAAGCAAGAAAAGCGCGAGCTGGCCGAGGACCCGCAGCGGGAGCTGGCCGAGCTGGCCGCGATCTATCAAGCCAAGGGCTTGTCGGCCGAGACCGCGCAGACGGTCGCTGAGGAACTCACCGCAAAGGACGCGCTGAGCGCGCACCTGGATGCCGAGCTCAACCTCGACCCGGACGACCTGGTCAATCCCTGGCAGGCGGCCGGCGCATCGGCGATCTCGTTCACCCTCGGCGCGCTGCTCCCGCTACTGGCAATCCTGCTGCCGCCGGCCCGGCTGCGGGTACCGGTGACCGTCGTGGCGGTGCTGGTCGCGCTCGGGCTGGCCGGCGCGGTCAGCGCCCGGATCGGCGGCAGCGATGGCCGGCGCGCGGTGCTGCGGGTGGTCATCGGCGGCGCGCTGGGGCTCGCGTTGACGTACTACATCGGGCGGCTGTTCGGCACCGCGATCGGCTAGGCCGACCCGGCGATAGCGGTCGGGTCAGGCAGTCGGCTTCGCCGGCGCGATAGCAGCTACCAGGACCAGCAGGCCTTCGACCCACGCCCTTACCGGACAACCTCGCAAACTGCATCTTGACAATTGCCCGTCCAACGCAATACTTAAGCCCATGCTTAAGCATGATGAGGAGCTGGATCTGGTGTTCCAGGCGCTGGCTGATCCGACCCGTCGGATTATCGTCGAGCGGCTGAGCCAGGGCTCAGCGTCGGTGAGCGAGCTTGCCAAGCCGCTGCCGATGTCACTACCGGCCGTCCACCAGCACCTGCAGGTGCTGCAGGCCTGCGGCCTGGTCCGGTCAGCCAAGGTCGGACGGGTTCGCACCTGCCACCTGGAGCTCAAGATGCTCAACACGGCCGAGACTTGGATCCAGGCGCGGCGCGCGATGTGGTTGCGCCGCCTCGACCGGTTGGATGCCTACCTCGCGAGCCTGCCTCCGGACGATCCGAGCAGCGACTCGCCCCAGAAGGGAACAACCTGATGAACCGCACCATCGTCCACGACCGGTTCACAATCGAACGGTCCTACCCGATCGCACCGTCCCGGATTTTCAAGGCATTCGCCGACCCGGCCGCCAAGGTGCGCTGGTTCGGCGATCCGGATATCGAAGCCGGTGCCGAGCACCAGATCGACTTCCGGGTCGGTGGCCGGGAATCGCTGCGCGGCCAGGCGCCAGGCGGTGGGCCGGCGTTCAGCTACGACGCGCTCTACCACGACATCGTCGACAACCAGCGAATCGTCTATTCCTACGAGATAATCCTGGACGGCAAGCGGCTCTCGGTCTCGGTAGCAACCCTGGAATTCCTCGCTGAAGGCACCGCAACCAAGCTGATTCTCACCGAACTGGGCGCTTACCTGGATGGGTTGGACACCAATGCGATTCGCGAGAAGGGCACCCACGACGTGCTCGACGCGCTCGGCCGCTACCTGCAGGCTGAGGCCAGCTGATGGCCGGCACCGATCGCTCGCGCTGGATCGCGCTGTACGTGCTGTGCACCGGCATGCTGATGATCGTGCTCGATGTAACCGTGGTCAACGTCGCCTTGCCTTACATTCAAACGGATCTGAAGTTCTCAGCAGCCGATCTGGCCTGGGTCGTCAATGCCTACCTGATCGCCTTCGGAGGCCTGCTGCTACTGGCCGGCCGGCTCGGTGACCTGATCGGACGCCGCAGGCTCTTCCTGATCGGGCTGGCGGTATTCATCATTGCCTCGGTGCTGTGCGGTATCGCGACCTCTGAGCTGGCGCTGGTGGCAGCCCGGTTTGTCCAGGGTGCTGGCGGCGCGCTCACCTCGGCGGTGATCCTCGGCATGATCGTCACGATGTTCCCCAAACCACGAGAACAGGCAAGAGCAATAGGGGTATTCGCCTTCGTGGCATCGGCTGGTGGCGCGATCGGGCTGCTCGCCGGCGGCGCGCTCACCCAATCGATCAACTGGCACTGGATCTTCTTCATCAACCTGCCGATCGGTATCGCGACCGGCCTTGCCGCACGTCGTTATGTCGATCCCGATCGGGGCACCGGGCTGACCAGCAGCATGGACGTCCTCGGCGCGATCATGGTTACCGCAGCCTTGATGCTCGGCGTCTACACGATCGTCAAACCTGCCGCCGAACACGGCTGGAACTCGATCACGACGCTCGGCTTCGCCGCTGGCAGCGCTGCCCTGCTGGCCGCGTTCATCGCACGCGAGGCGACCGCAGCCGTCCCGCTGATGCCGCTAAGGATCTTCCGTTCGGCCAACGTGTGCGGCGCCAACCTGATTCAGGTGCTCGGTGCGGCCGGCATGTTCGGCACCTTCTTTCTCGGCGCGCTGTACGTGCAACGGGTCGAGCACTATGACCCGATGCAGATCGGGGTCGCCTTCCTGCCGGTGTCGGTGTGCATGGGCACCATCTCGGTGCGCTACTCCGAGCGGCTGATCACCCGGTTCGGCGGCCGGGCGTTGACCGCTACCGGTCTGGCTCTGATCGCGCTTGCCCTTATCTTACTTGCTATCTCTCCGGTGCATGGCAGCTACTGGCTGCACCTGTTCCCAGCCTTGACGATTATCGGCATCGGAGCAGGCACCTGCTTTCCGCCGCTGATGGGGCTGGCGATGTCGGGCGCCCGGGCCGACGATGCGGGCCTCGCATCCGGGGTGATCAACACGACCGGTCAGGTCGGTGGCGCTTTCGGCCTGGCGCTGCTGGCAACCGTGACGTCGGCACGCACCGACCACTTGCGTGCTGCCGGCCACTCGATGGACGCTGCCCTGACCGGTGGCTACCACCTCGGCTTCTGGATCTCGGCCGGACTGATCCTGCTCGGGGTTTGCGATCGCGCTCACCGTGCTGAAGGCGCCACCGAGCCTGCCGACCGCCAAGGCCACCGAGGCCACCGTCGACCAGGAGCTACCGGCCGGCGTCCATTAGCGATCGGCAATCCTCAGCCATAGCAGGAGTACAGCCGCAGTCCGAGCAGGCTATGGCTGGGGCCGCCGAATTGGCTCGGAGCCACCAGCGGGCAATGCGATCGGACCCAGGTGGTGTCCTGCTGGACGGTGTGGTTGCGGGCGGTCAGGGCATCGCGCACCGTAAGCAGCACGAACAGCTCGCGGTCGGTCAGGATCATCCGGCGCAACTGGGGCAGC
>JBDSAN010000377.1:0-2730 GCA_039922115.1 Jatrophihabitantaceae bacterium | reverse complement strand
GCCAACATCCAGGACTCCAGCGTCACCAACGTCCAGGAGAAGTAGCTAGGCGGTCAGCCCAGCGGGAACCGCGCCCGCAGCTGGGCTGACCACGGCAGCCGGCCTAGCACCGGCCACCAGCCGTCCCAGCCGGACGGCGGCAGCGACCGAGCACAGGCAGAACCCGATCTGCAGCAGGATGAAGCCGGCCGGCAGGCCGAGCCCGAGCAGCGCACTGGACAGCACCGGTCCGATCGCGGTGGCGACCGTGGTGGCCCCGGTTACCGCGGTCATCGTCCGGCCGGCCGCGCCCGCCGGCGCCAGCGTGGCCGCCAGCGGCGCGAGGATCGGTGCCATCATCGTTTCGCCCAGCGACATAACGGCAAAGCCGAGTACCACGAAGGACGAGTCGTTGCCGCTCAGCAGCAGCGGCAATCCGAAGACGATCCAGCAGCCGACCCAGATCGCGGCACATGCAGCGATCAACGAGGTGCCTCGTCGCCGCCGGGTGAAGGCCACCACCGGAGCGGTCAGCACCGCAACCAGCACCGCGTTGAGCCCGACCGCCGCACCCAGCCCGGCCGGGCCGACGCTGGTGGCGGTCAGCACGTAGGCCGGCAACCCGGCATCGTACTGGGCATAGCAGGCAAGGGTAATCAGCAACGCGACGGCCAGCAGCCAGCGGATCGCCGGGCTGGCCAGCACCTCGCGATAGCCGACCGTCTCGGCGCCCTCGGCCGCTGCTCCGGCGCTGGCCTGAGTCCCTCGGCCGGCGAGTGCCACCGCGGCGGCACTTGCGAGGGTGACCATTACTGCCGCCGCGTACACCGGATACATCGCCTGCTGGCTGGACAGATCCACCAGCACGCCACCGAGCGCTGCGCCGCCGGCCGCAGCGAGGTTGATCGCGATGAACTGCCAACCGAACACATCGCGGCGTCGACTGGGTGGCGTGCTTGCCAGCAGCATGAGCTGGATGGCCGGCTGCGCCAGCGCGAGCGAGGCGCCGAAGCCGGCGGCCGCCAGCCAGATCGACACCGGGTCCGACACCAGGCCGAGCAGCCCGGTGAACAGCGCCAGGCTGAGCCGGGCGGCCACCGCGACCCGCACCGGGTTCACCCGATCGGCCAAGCTGCCTGCCACCGGGGCGGCCAGTACCGAGCCGAGCGCGAAGGCGGTGAAGGTGACTGCCGCGACCCCGGCACCGAGGTGACGCGCATCAGCTATGTCTGCATAGAGAAACGGGAAGACCGCACCCCAGCCTGCCGTGGCCAGCGCGCCGCCGGACAGCAGGACAAGCGTGCGCCCGAGGCCGGACGGCACGTTGACTCCTTCAGGTTGATTCGATTTCCAACGTTTGATATAGAACTTCGATATCGAAGTAATAGTACACTCTCAACCATGGCCGGCCGACCGGATATTCCGCAGCGCGCGAGCAAGCCGCGCGGCACGAGCACGACTCGCAGCAACGGGCCGAGCCACGCTAGCCCCGCGCCAAGCTCCGAGGCAGCTGCCTACCAGGCAGTCGTGGCTGGTTACACCGCCGCAGGCGCGGACGAGGCGGTGCAGCGCGTGGTGACCGCGATCAGCCGGATCAGCAAGCGACTGGACGTCTTCTACCGCGATCAGCTAGCCGATCTTGACCTGCATCGCGGCGATTGGAACGTCCTGCAAGAGCTTGCACTGCACGGCACCGACGGTTGCTCGACACCGTCCCGGCTGGCCGATGTCAGCGGGGTATCACCGTCCACCATGACGCACCGGCTCGACCAGCTCGCCGGGCGAGGCCTGATCGAGCGGACCCAGGACCCGGCCAACCGGACCCGGGTCAAGGTGCGGCTGACCAGCGCCGGGCGGACGCTGTTCGAGCGAGCGGTGCTGGATGCCGACATGACCGAGTCGCAGATCCTTGCGGCATTGAGTACTACCGAACGAGATCAGCTGGCCGACTTGCTCGAACGGTTGCTGGCCGGCAAGTAGCTGTCCAGCAGCCGGAAATAGTTGAGCGTTCAACTCTGTTCTGGCAGTATCAACGCCAACGTCGATCCTCGGAGGCTCGAATGTCCATTTTCCGGCTCAACCACGCGGTGCTGTACGTGCGCGACGTCCTCGCCAGCGTCGGCTTCTACCGGGACGTGCTCGGCTTCGACTACATCTCCGGCGGCGACTCGATCCCCGGTGCGGCCTTTTTACGTGCGCCAGGCTCGACCAACGACCATGACCTCGGCCTGTTCCAGCTCGGCTCCGGGGCTGGTGCATCCGGCGCTGGTCGCAGCACCGTCGGGCTCTACCACCTGGCCTGGGAGGTCGACACCCTCGGCGACCTGGCCGACCTGGCCGATCGGCTGACCGGTGCCGGCGCGCTGGTCGGTGCCTCCGATCACGGCACCACGAAGTCGCTCTACGCCCACGATCCGGATGGCCTGGAGTTCGAGGTGGTCTGGATCATCCCGGCCGACCTGCTCACCGACGCCGACCGGGACAAGTCCTCGTCCATCAAGCCGTTGAACCTGGCCGCGGAGCTGGAGCGTTACGGCCGCGACGCTCGCAGTGGCCTGGGCATCAGCCGTCCTGCCCTCGTCTAGCCCACAAACGCATTGTGCGGCCCGAAGTCTCGCGATTCATTCGAAAAGTGAGACTTCGGGCCGCACTATGCGGTCAAGCAGGTGGTGCTAGCAGGCGTTGCCCGTCAGCAGTGCGATCAGCCACTGCAGGTACTGGCTGATCGTCCCGTGCGGGCCCGGGTAGGGC
>JBDSAN010000376.1:0-5190 GCA_039922115.1 Jatrophihabitantaceae bacterium | reverse complement strand
TGAAGCTCACCGACTTGCCGGCCAGCACCGAGGCCGGGGTCGGGCAGCCGGTGACCGCCGGGGTCGCGGTCAACCGCGGCGCGCCCGGGTACTCGACCGCACCGCCGGAGGTGTTGTCGGTCAGGCCGCAGCCCAGAAACTCCTCCGAGGCCGGCAGGTAGTCGGTCACGGTGACCGCGTTGGTCGATGATTTCGAGGTGTTGGAGGTGGTGAGCGTGTATGTAGTCGGGTGGTCGTGCACTCCGCGCAGCAGCTTGGCTTCCGGGCTCGGCTCGGCTTTGGCGATCTCCAGCGCGGTGACGCTGGTGCTGGTCTGGTTGCTGGTTGCCGGCTGGACCCGGGCGTCGGCGATCGGCAGGCCGGTCGCGGTGAACTTCGGGACGTAGCGCGGCGCGCTGCTGGCGTAGCCGTTGCCGGTGTTGAGGATGGTGCTGGCCACCGGCAGCACGGCGTTGTCGACGTTCGTGCTGAAGCTGATCGCGGAGCTCGCGCCGACCTGCAGGTCGAAGGCGTCCGGCCAGATCAGGGTCTGCTGGCCGGCGTTGGTGATGATGGTCGGGTCACCGATGTCGGCCGGCGTGGTCGAGCCGGCCTGGTAGCTGAGGCCGGTCGGCAGCACGTCGCGCAAGCTCACGTTGTATTCGGGCACCGCTGAGGTGTTCGACGACGGGTTGGCCGCGGTCAGCGTGAAGCTCACCGACTTGCCGGCCAGCACCGAGGCCGGTGCCTGCTTGGCCAGCGTGATGCCGGGTGCGCCGGCAGCACCGGCTGGCGCCGGTGGCAGTACGACCGCACCGAGCAGGACGAGCGAGCCCGCAGTAACCAGGCGGCAAATACGACGGGGACGACCTGCGCGCAACAGCAACACTAAGCTCCTGACCAGAAACACAGAGTGATCGGTTGTAGATCCTGCGTTAATTACCTGGCCGCGTCAATTGGAACTGCCGTGCGATGCCAAACAATACCGGGCAGAAACCGCTTTTGGCTTGCCAGCAGCGGGATTTGCTGTGTTTGCCAGGTCTCGTGCCATTAGCCCACGTCGAAGCTAGTGTGAGTCGATGTCGCAGGTAGCGAAACCAGCGCAGTCCGAAAGCGACTCGATGAGCAGTGGTTCTGGCCGCAGCGGGGTGCCGCCGATCCTGGTGCTGCGCAAGGTTCGCCAGGTGCTCGACTGCTTCTCGATCAGCGAGCCGGAACTGACCCTGCAGCAGATCACCCGGGCGACCCGGCTACCGGGCAGCACCTGCCAGCGGCTGGTGCACAACCTGGTACGCGAGGGCTTCCTGGACCGGGACGAGGACCGCTACCGGATCGGCCTCGGCCTGGTGCGCTGGGCCGCGCCCGGCACGGCCAGCCTGGACCTGGTGCAGTTGACCCGCGAGGTGCTGCGCCGGCTGCGCGATCAGACCGGTGAGACGTCCTGCCTGTACCTGCGCGATGGCGCGTTCCGGACACTGGTCGCGATGGCCGAAACCCACAACGTGGTGATGCGGATGTTCCGGGTCGGCATGGTGCTGCCGCTGCACGCGGGCTCGGCAGGCAAGGTGTTCATGGCCTTCGATCCGGCAGCCCGGGCGGCCGCGGTCGGCTACGGCCTGGCCAGGCACACGCCGCATACGGTGGTCGATATCGACCAGCTGGACCGGCATCTGGCCGAGATCCGGGCCACCGGCTACTGCGCCAGCTTCGAGGAGCGCGACCTCGGCGCGTCCTCGCTCAGCGCGCCGGTGCGCGGCAGCCTGGGCGAGCTGACGGCGGTAATCGGGATCGGTGCACCGATCCAGCGGTTGACCCCGATCGAGGCCGACCGGCTTGCCCCGCTGGTGCTGCAGGCTGCCGCCGATGCCTCGGTCCGGATGGGCTATCAGCACTAGCGCGTCGGCTGGCTGACCCGCAGGCCGCCGAAGACCATCTCGACCACCGCACCGGCCAGTTCCGGCCCGGCCAGCCCACGCTCGGGGCGATACCACTCGATCAGCGAGTTCACCGTCCCGAACAGCAGCCGGCTGATCACGCCCGGCTCGATATCGGCGCGCAGGTCCCCGGCCAGGGCAGCCTGCTCGACCAGCTCACTGACGAACCGGTCGAAGTCCCGGCGGCGGGCCAGCGCGCGCTGTTCCACCTCGGTGTTGCCGCGCACCCGCAGCAGCAAGGTCACGTAGGGCAACTCGGCGACCAGCACCTCGACGCTGCGCCGGACCAGGTATTCCAGCCGGTCGATGGCCGCGCCGGCGGTAGCGCCGGCTTCGGTGGTCACCGCGAACAGCGCGTCCAGCGCCCGGTCCAGCGATCGACGGAGCAGTTCGGACTTGCCCTCGACGTGGTGATAGATCGAGGCTTTGCCGATGCCCAGCCTGGCCGACAGGTCCTCCATAGTGGTGCCGTCGTAGCCCCGCTCGTTGAACACGGTGACCACCACGGCCAGCAGCGAGTCCAGGTCATAGCCGGGGCGGCCGCGCCGGGGTGGCCGCGCCACCATCGGATCGCTCACCATGACTCCCTGTCCTGTGCCGGGTTGGCGCTGGTCGCCGCCGGCTTGGTGGCTTGTGCCGCCGCGCTGCCGTCGGGCAGACTCGACGATACCCGAATGCCCGTTCGGTAATGGAGGTTCAGCAGGCATGGTCGCCGCGGTATCAGCCGATCCGGAACCGATCGAGCATGCCAGCCGGGACGAGCTCGCGGCGCTGCAGCTGAGCCGGATGCGCTGGTCGCTGCAGCACGCCTACGACCATGTCGAGCACTACCGGGCTGCCTTCGACGCTGCCGGAGCGCACCCGTCCGACCTGCGCGAGCTGGCCGACCTATCGAGATTCCCGTTCACCAGCAAGGATGATCTGCGGCAGAATTACCCGTACGGGATGTTCGCGGTGCCGCTCGATCAGGTTTCGCGGATCCATGCCTCATCGGGCACCACCGGCCGGCCGACCGTGGTTGGTTACACCGCGGCCGATGTCGAGGTGTGGGCCGGCCTGGTTGCCCGGTCGCTGCGGGCAGCCGGAGTGCGGCCGGGCGACAAGGTGCATGTTGCTTACGGTTACGGGCTGTTCACCGGCGGGCTCGGCGCGCACTACGGGGCTGAGCGGTTGGGTTGCACGGTGATTCCGGTGTCCGGCGGGATGACTGAGCGGCAGGTTCAGCTGATCACCGACTTCGCGCCGGACGTGATCATGGTGACCCCGTCCTACATGCTCACGATCGTCGATGCGATGCAGCGGGCCGGCCTCGATCCGCGCGAAACCTCCTTGCGAATCGGGGTGTTCGGCGCTGAGCCGTGGACCGAGCAGATGCGCGCCGAGCTGGAACAGCGGGTGGGTATCGACGCGGTCGACATCTACGGGCTGTCCGAGGTGATGGGTCCGGGGGTGGCGCAGGAGTGCGTGGAGACCAAGGATGGCCTGCATATCTGGGAGGATCACTTCTATCCAGAGGTGATCGACCCGTTCACCGGCGAAGTGTTGCCCGACGGATCCGAGGGTGAGTTGGTGTTCACCTCGCTGACCAAGCAGGCGATGCCGGTGGTGCGCTACCGGACCAGGGACCTGACCCGGCTGTTGCCGGGCACCGCGCGGACGATGCGCCGGATGCAGAAGGTCACCGGACGCAACGACGACATGATCATCCTGCGCGGAGTGAACCTGTTCCCTACCCAGATCGAGGAACTGATCCTTGGTGTGGCGGAGTTGTCCCCGCAGTTCCAGTGCGTTCTCGATCGGCCGGACCGGCTTGATCGGCTGACCGTGAATGTGGAATCGCGGGCCGGGGTTGCTGCCGACTCGCGGGAGGCCGCCGGCGCCCGGCTGCGGCAGTTGGTCAAGAACCGGATAGGGGTCAGCGTCGAGGTGTGCGTGCTGGCGCCGGATTCGATCGAGCACTCGATGGGCAAGGCGCGCCGGCTGCTCGACCACCGCCCGAAGTAGCTCATCCGCTGGCCGAGTTTGGCTATATTTTCTGAGCTAGTTCTTGGTTGACACAGAGCTGTTGTCAGACCCTTGTCGTAGGGTTTTGATCATGACAACGGCGACAGTCACGGCGGCGATCGGGCCGCTGTTGGACGTGCCGTTGACCAGCCAGTCCGATGACGAACTGCTCGATCTGCTCAGGCAGACCGAGACCGTCCGACGACAACTAGAAGCTTTGGATGCCCGGCTGATCGGTGAGGCGATTCAGCGGAACCTGGCCGGTCAGCGTTCGATGCGCTCCCCCGCCGCGTTGCTGGCAGGTTTGTTGAACCTGTCGCCGCGCGAGGCCAGCCGGCGGGTTCGGCATGCCGATCAGCTGGCCGAGCGAGTGACCATCACCGGCGAGGTGTTGCCACCCTTGTTGCCGGCCACAGCTGCAGCCCGCGCCGAGGGCCGATTGACCGCTGAGCACGTGTCAGTGATCATCCGCACGATAGCGAAACTGCCCTCGACGCTGCCGGTCGAGGACATCAGCTCCGCCGAGCAGTTTCTGGTCGACCAAGCCCGCACCTTCGATGCCGCCACTCTGAACAACATCGCCCGGCAGTTGATCGACACCCTCGACCCGGACGGGTCGCTGGCTGACGACAAGGAACAGCAGCGCCGCCGGAACCTGTCGTTGACGCCGATCGGCAACGGCATGCACCGGATCATCGGCGACCTCGACCCCGAAACCGCGGCCATGACCAAAGCGGTCATCGAGTCCCTGTCCGCGCCCAAGCCGGAGGGTGACAGCGGTGAGCGTGATGACCGAACCGCCGGGCAGCGCCGCCACGACGCGCTGAGCTCGGTGATGGCCATGGCGTTACGCGCTGGCGAGCTGCCGCGCACCGGCGGGGTGCCCGCCACCGTGGTCCTGCACATGACCGCCGACCAGTTCGAAACGAAGACTGGCCTGGCCGGCACCAGCTTCGGCCAGAAACTCACCGCCACCCAAGCACTGCGGCTGGCTGATGAAGCCTCGATCACCTGGGTGGTCCACAACAGCAGCGGCGGCATCGTCAACCACGGCCGTACCCAACGCCTGGCCACCGAAGCCCAAACCCTGGCGTTGATCGGCCGAGACCGGGGCTGCGCGTTCCCAGGCTGCCCAGACCCGCCCGAGTGGAGCGAGAAACACCATATAAAACCATGGAGAGAAGGTGGCACCACAGACCTCAACAACCTGGTCCTGCTCTGCCGACCACACCATCGCATCATCGACACCCACGGCTGGACCATCACCGTCGAA
>JBDSAN010000375.1:0-4663 GCA_039922115.1 Jatrophihabitantaceae bacterium | reverse complement strand
CGGCATGCTGGCCGAGGCCCGGGCCGGCTGGCCGAGCGCGGTCACCGCGCCGGCAGCTGGCAGTGCCGCGCCGACCGACCCCCTGGTGACCGACCCGTTGTTGCCCGACGATGAGATCCGGGAGCGGATGAGCGGCAACCTGTGCCGGTGCGGCGCCTACGTCAATATCGTCGCCGCGATCAGCGAGGTGGCAACGGCGTGAAGCAATTCGGCTACGCCCGCGCCGAGTCTGTCGAGCAGGCGCTCAACACCTTGACCAGCACTTCGTCGGCCCGCTACCTGGGCGGCGGCACGAACCTGATTGACCTGATGAAGCTGGGGGTCCTCAGCCCGGACCTGCTGGTGGATGTGCGGGCGCTACCACTGGATCAGATCACCGAGCAACCGGACGGTTCGGTGCGGATCGGAGCCGCGGTCACCAACTCCGACCTGGCCGTCGATCCGCTGATCCGGCAACGGTTTCCTGCTGTCAGCCAGGCCGTGCTGGCCGGCGCGTCCGGGCAACTGCGCAATGTCGCTACGGTCGGCGGCAACCTGATGCAGCAGACCCGGTGCAGCTACTTCATGGACGTCAGCAAGCCGTGCAACCGGCGAGCGCCCGGCACCGGCTGCCCGGCCCGCACCGGCGAGCATCACAACCACGCCATCCTCGGCGCGTCCGAGCACTGCATCGCGACCAGCCCGTCCGATCTCGCGGTGCCATTAGCCGCCTTCGATGCCCAGCTCGTACTGCACGGCAGCGATGGCGAAAGCACTGTCCCGATCAGTGAATTCTACCGGCTGCCCGGCGACCAGCCGGACCAGCTAACCACCGTTGCCGACGGCACCCTGGTGGTTGGCGTGCTGCTACCGGCCAGCGATCTGGCCGGCCGGTCGCGCTACCGCAAGGTTCGCGAGCGCGCCTCCTATGCCTTCGCGATCGGCTCGGTCGCGGCGGCGATCAGCGTCACCGACGGGGTGATCGGCGACGCGCGGCTGGCCTGGGGCGCGGTGGCCGCCGTGCCGTGGCGGGCCAGGCTGGCTGAGCGAGCGCTGATCGGCCAGCCAGCCAGCACCGCCTCGTTCCGCGCCGCGGCGCAGGCTGAGCTGGCTCACGCCGAGCCGCTGACTGGCAATTCCTACAAGGTAGAACTGCTCAGTAACCTTACCGTCGAGGTACTGACCGAGCTGGTGGAGGCAAGCGCATGACCTCGACCCTGTCCTCGCTTGAGACCCTGTCCCCGCTTGAGACCCTGTCCCGTCCAGCCGCCACAACCCGGACCGTCGGCACCTGGTTGAGCCGGGTCGACGCGATTGCCAAGGTCACCGGACAGGCCCGCTACGCAGGCGAGTTTCCGCTGGACGACCTGGCTTTCGGCTGGCTGGTGACCGCGACCGTCGCTCGGGGTTCGATCGCCTCGATCGATCACGCCTCGGCATATGCCCAGTACGGCGTGCTGGCCGTCATCGATCACACCAACGCCGAACGGCTGACCGATCCAGGTGATGCGACCCTGTTGCAATTGCAGGACGATCAGGTGCGGCACTGGGGCCAGGTGGTGGCCATGGTGATTGCCGAGACCAGCGAGCAGGCCCGGTCCGGTGCCGAGGCGCTGGTCGTGCGGTACCAGCAGCAGGAGCACGACGTGCTGCTGGCTGTGGACCATCCGCGAATCTTCAAGCCGGACAAGGTGAATCCGGCTTACCCGGCTGAAGTCAGCTATGGCGATATTGACGAGGCCTTCGCCGCAGCGGCGGTGCAGCTGGATCAGTGGTATCGCACGCCGGCCGAGCACAACAACCCGATGGAGCCGCATGCCTGCACAGCTCGCTGGGACGGCCAGCACCTGACAGTCTTCGATTCCAACCAGGGCGCGTACTCGGTGCGGACCTCGCTGGCCAAGCTGTTCTCGCTGCCAAGCGACGCGGTACGGGTGCTGTCGGACTACGTCGGTGGTGGCTTCGGGTCCAAGGGCACCGCTAGAGTGCCGGCGGTGCTGGCCACGATGGCCAGCCGGGCGCTGGACCGGCCAGTCCGGGTTAGCCTTACCCGCCAGCAGATGTACTACCTGACCGGCTACCGGACCCCGACCATCCAGCAGGTCCGGTTGGCCGCCGACGAGCATGGCCAGCTGCAGGCGCTGGATCACCTGGCTTACTCGCAAACCTCGCAGATTCTCGAATTTGCCGAGCAAACCGCGGTGATGTCGCGGATGATGTACGCCAGCCGGACCTTGCGATCCTCGCATCGACTGGTCGCGCTGGACGTTCCGACACCGCGCTGGATGCGCGCGCCGGGCGAGGCGCCCGGCGCGTTCGCATTGGAATCGGCGATGGACGAGCTGGCCGAGCTGGCCGGCATCGATCCCATCGAGCTGCGAATCATCAATGAACCACAGGTTGAACCGGGCACCGGGCGCGGCTACAGCAGCCGCAACCTGGTCGGTTGCCTGCGCCAGGGTGCGCTGCTGTTCGGCTGGTCCGAACGGGACCGGCGGCCAGGTGTCCGACGGGACGGTCGTTGGCTGATCGGCACCGGCGTCGCGGCGGGCACCTATCCGGCCAACAACGCGCCGACCACCTGCACCATTCAGGCCGATCCGGACGGCACATTCGAGGTGCGGATCACCGCATCGGACATCGGGACGGGCGCGCGTACCGCGCTAGGTCAGGTGGCCGCAGATGCGCTGCAGGTGCCGATCGACCGGCTCCGGCTGCGACTCGGCGACAGCGACTTCGGGCAGGCGATGATCGCCGGCGGCTCGATGGGGACGGCGTCCTGGAGTTGGGCGATCGTCAAGGCAGCACGCGAGCTTCGGCAACAGCTGAGCGAACATGGCCTCGGCGAGGACGGGCTGTCGGTGACCGCTGATACCCGCGCCGATGTGGCGGCGGCGACGGATCTGGTGCGCCATTCCTATGGCGCGCAGTTCGCCGAGGTGCGGGTGGACGAGGCGACCGGCGAGGTGCGGATAGCCAGGTTGGTCGGGGTTTTCACGGCCGGGCAGATCGTGAATCCGATCATGGCCCGATCGCAGTTCATCGGCGGAATGACAATGGGCATCTCGATGGCGCTGCACGAAGAGTCAATAATGGACGTGCAATTCGGCGATTACGTCAATCATGACCTTGCCGGCTACCACATCGCCGCACATGCCGATGTGCCTGCGATCGAGGTGTCCTGGTTGGCCGAGGATGACGACCAGACCAACCCGTCCGGCATCAAGGGAATCGGTGAGGTTGGCATCGTCGGAACCGCCGCGGCGATCGCGAATGCAGTCTGGCACGCCACCGGACGGCGCCAGCGCGAACTGCCCATCCGTCCGGATCGCGTGCTTCGAAATGGTCGATAACGGACAGGATCGGCATCAATTCCGGTTAACCGTTCAGGTCAGCCAACGGCCCCGCCGATCAGGGTAGGACACCAAGACCTCGCCGACCGGTGAGGCGGCCCGGCCGGACGCCGAATCCTGCCAGTCGACCGGGCGAACGCTGTCATCAATGGCAGGAACGGAGAAGCCGAGTACGCCGGAACCTCGACGAGGTTCCTTGGGGTGAGGCCACCAGTGGTGGCCGGGCACTTCGGAGCCCGAACCCGACAGGTCTGTCTTCGCAGGCGCAGCCGAAGGGTTCACCTGCCATGTCCATCCCCGCTCGTTTCCGTCTGCGTTCGCTGGCTGTCGCCACTTGCGCGCTGTCCACCGCGCTGGTCGGCTTCACCGGCCCGGTCGTCCAAACCGCGCACGCCACAACCTCGGTCGCCCACCCGAACCTGCCGCTCGGCCTGCGCGCGGTGCTCGCGGCGCGCAAGCAGGTCGGCAAGCCGTACGTCTACGGCGCGGCCGGCCCGCGCGCTTTCGACTGCTCCGGGCTCACCCAGTACGCCTACGCCGCGGCTGGTCGCCGGTTGCCGCACAACGCGCTGCAGCAGTACAAGAGCATCCGGCACGTGGCGATTTCCCAGCTTCGACCGGGTGATCTGGTGTTCATGAACTTCACCGGCGGTAGCGCGGCTGGCATCACGCATGTCGGCATCTATGCCGGCGGTGGCAACTGGTACGTGGCCAAGAAGCCAGGTACTCGGATCACCGTGCAGCACATCTGGACGCACCGGGGCCTGTACGCCGGCCGTCCTTAGCCTGCCAGTCGACACCGCTGTCAGTGGCCTGCTCTAGCCTGAGCATCTCGGCACAAGTCTGCACAGGGAGATGTTGATGGCTATCGCGCGCTTGGCAGCGGTGTCGCTAGATACCGATGATCCGGCAGGACTGGCAGATTTTTACAGGCAGTTGCTTGAGCTGCGGGTGATGTGGGAATCAGCTGACTTCGTGGCGCTGCAAGGCGCTGGGGTAGCGCTCACGATGCAGCGGGTCGCTGACCATCGCGCGCCGGACTGGCCGGCTACCAACGTGCCCAAGCAGTTGCACCTGGAACTCGCCGTGACCGACCTCGATGCCGCCCAGCAGCGGGCCGTGGAACTCGGCGCGCTGGTGGCCGATGAGCAGCCTAGGCCGGACGGTTGGCGAGTCATGATCGACCCATCCGGGCACCCGTTCTGCCTGAGCGCCATGCTGCCTGAGGACCT
Source organism: Jatrophihabitantaceae bacterium (assembly GCA_039922115.1). GTDB lineage: Bacteria > Actinomycetota > Actinomycetes > Mycobacteriales > Jatrophihabitantaceae > Jatrophihabitans_A. The sequence continues at coordinate 99 of JBDSAN010000375.1, read as the reverse complement.
CTAGCGCCGGCTGGCGTGCTGGCTCAGCCGGCCGCGACCTGAGCGGCTCGCGCCACCTGGTCCGGCAGCAGGTAGTCACCGGCGACGATTACCCTGCCC
>JBDSAN010000374.1:0-3194 GCA_039922115.1 Jatrophihabitantaceae bacterium | reverse complement strand
GGGGACTCGCGCAGCTCGATCACCCCGCGCACGATGAACCGCAACCGGTCCGGATCCCGGCCGGCGTCGCGGGCGGCCTGCTGGATAGTGCCGATGTCGGTGCCGATCCGGCGCAGGTCGTGCCGGCTGGCGCTGATCCAGCCATCGGCCAGCGCCCCGACCCGGCGCAGTGCCCGCTCGGCCCCGCCGCCCATCAGCAGCGGTGGATGGGGCTGCTGCAGCGGGTGCGGCTCGACCCTGGCCGGCGGCATCCGGTAGAACTCGCCGTCGTAGGACACCACGTCCGAGGTCCAGATCTGCTTGAGGCAGCCGATGAACTCCTCGGTCCGGGCGCCCCGCCGGCTGAACGGCACCCCGGCCGCGATGAACTCCTCCTCGGCCCAGCCCAGCCCGATGCCGGCATCCAACCGGCCGCCGGAGACATGATCCAGCGTGGTCAGCTGCTTGGCGAGCAGGATCGGTGAGTAGAACGGCGCGTTCACCACCGCGAACCCGAGCCGGGCCCGCTCAGTGACCGCGGCCACGTGCGCCAAGCTGACGATCGGGTCCTGCACCGACCGGTACATCGGGCCCCAATCGCCCTCGGCCGGGTGCAGCAGCCGCTGGAAGGCCCACAGCGAGTGGTAGCCCAGCTCCTCGGCCCGCCGGGCCACCGAGACCAGGTTCGCGGCGGTCGCCCAGCTGCCCGAGACCGGCAGGCCGAACCCGAGTTTGAGGCCGGTCACCGACCGTCCAGCCACTGGCCGCCGAAATACATCAGGTCATCGGACAGCAACTCGATCTGGATCCCGTCCGGGTCGCGGAAGTACAGCGATTCCTCGATGCCCTGATCCGGGCCTCCGTAGCTGATGCCGGCCGCATCGAGCTTGGCGCGCAGCTCAGCGTGCTGGCGCGGAGCTACCGAGATGGCGAGGTGCTGGACCGTCCCGATCGCCTCGACGCCTGGTTCAAGGCCCAAGCCTGGGAAGTCGAAGAAGCCCAACAGGGTGGAGTTTCCGAGGTCGAAGAAGAAGTGCGACGACCCCGGGTAGTCCCGGTTCTCCACCAGCTCGATCAGCGGGAACCCAAGCAATCCCTGATAGAACTCGATCGTGGTGGCGACGTCGCTGCAGATCAGCGCGGCGTGGTGGATGCCGCGTCCGGTCGAGGCCGGCCGCTGCTCGGGCGCCAGCAGGTACTGATCGCGAAGCTGCCCGCGCCGGGTCGCCAGCTCGGCTCGCTCGTCCTCGGTCGGCTCGTGCCCGGTTGGCTCCTGCCCGGTTGGCTCCTGCCCGGCCGGCTCCTGCTCGGTTGGCTCAGTCATCAGCTGAGCCGGGACGACAGGAAGTCGACCGTCCGCTGCCAGGCCAGCGCCGCCAGCTCGGGATCGTAGGTGCCCATCAGGTTCTCGTCATTGTGGAAGGCATGGCCGGCCGGGTAATAGAAGTACTCGACCTCTGCGCCGGTCTGCTCGCGAATCTGGGCTTCCTGAGCGCGGGCCTGCTCGGCCGGATACATCTGATCGGCCTCGCCATAATGCCCCTGAACCGCCGCGGTCAGGCCCTTGAACGCCTCCGGGACGCCTTGCCCGACGCCGTAGAAGCTGACTGCCGCTCCGATCCGGTCACCCTGCTGGGTGGCCAGCATCAGCACGAATCCACCGCCCATGCAGAAGCCGACCGCGCCGAGCTTGGACGAGGTCACCGCCTCGTGGTTGAGCAGGAAGTCGACCGCACCGGCCAGGTCCTTGGCGGCCTGCTCGGCCGGTAGCGCGGCCAGCAGCTTGCCGGCTTCGGCCGCGTCGTGGGTGGTCTTGCCGCCGAACAGGTCCGGCGCCAGCGCCACGAAGCCCTGGGCGGCCAGCCGGTTGGTGATGTCGACGATGTGATCGGTGAGCCCCCACCACTCCTGGATCACGATGACCCCGGGTCCGGTGCCGCCGGCCGGCACTGCCAGGTAGCCGTGCGCTTGACCGCCATTGCTGGCGAAGGTGACGTTCTGGGCGGGATTGTCGTCAGGCACGCGAGTGCTCCTTCTTGAAATGGGTGATACCCCGACGGTAATTGGCTGTCAACGCGGCCGGCAACCGGGTGCGCGGCTGGGACGCGGCTGAGCGCGGCACGGGCGCACAGCGATCCTGGCACCGGTGTCGTGGTCGTGGCACGCTGGTGAGCATGACCATGCGCGCGATCTGGAACGGTACCGTCATCGCCGAGAGTGATGACACGGTAGTCGTGGAGAACAACCATTACTTTCCGCTTGATTCGGTACGCGAAGGGGTGCTGACCGAGTCCGACCAGCACAGCGTCTGCCCCTGGAAGGGCACCGCGTCCTATTACTCGGTCAACGTCGAGGGCCAGGTCAACGCCGACGCTGCCTGGTACTACCCGCAGCCCAAGCCGGCCGCTGCTGAGATCGCCGGCCGGGTCGCGTTCTGGCGCGGCGTCACGGTGCAGGACAGCTGAGCACCGACGGCTTGCTGGACTGGCAACGGCCGACGGCGGAACTGACCGCCGCTCCGGTCTGGCAGTTCCTTGACGGCTGGACGCACGCCGACCAGCTGCAGGTCGCGCCGATCGATCCGGAACTGGCCGACACCGCGGCCTTCTGCCAGCGCTACCAGGTGCCGATGGCGGCCTCGGCCAACTGCGTGGTGATCGCCGGCAAGCGGGCCGGCGAGCTGCGCTACGCGGCAGCGATCGTGCTGGCTGTCGACCGGGCCGACGTCAACGGCGCGCTGCGCCGGCTGCTGGACGTCCGCAAGGCCTCGTTCGCCCCGATGGACGATGCGGTCGCCAGCACCGGGATGGAGTACGGCGGCATCACCCCGGTCGGGCTACCGGCCGGCTGGCCGATCTTCATCGCCGGCCAGGTCGCCGCGGCCGGCCAGGTGGTGATCGGTAGCGGCCTGCGCCGGTCCAAGCTCCGGATCGACGGTGGCCTGCTGGCCGAGCTGCCCAACGCCCAGGTGGTACCGGACCTGGTACGTGCTGGCTAGTCGCCGATCGCTGCGAGCAGGTCCTGGTGCAGCAGCCCGTTCGAGGCCACGGCGTTGCCCTGCTGCACCCCGTCGATGCCGTCAAGCCCGGTGAACCGACCGCCGGCCTCGGTGACGATCGGGGCGAGTGCTGCCATGTCCCACAGCGACAGCTCCGGCTCGGCGGCGATGTCGACCGCCCCTTCGGCGACCAGCATGTAGGACCAGAAGTCGCCGT
>JBDSAN010000373.1:0-3468 GCA_039922115.1 Jatrophihabitantaceae bacterium | reverse complement strand
TCACCCCGGCCACCCCGGAGCCGGCTTCGAGGTGACCGATGTTGGGCTTGACCGATCCGATCAGCAACGGCTGCTCGGCCTCGCGGCCGGGGCCGAACACCGAGCTCATCGCGCCGGCTTCCAGCGGATCGCCGGCCCGGGTGCCGGTGCCGTGCGCCTCGACATAGCCGACCGTCCTCGGGTCGATCCCGGCGCTCTGGTAGGCCCGGCGCATCAGGTGCGCCTGCGCCTGCCCGTTGGGGGCCATGATGCCGTTGGTCCGGCCGTCCTGATGCACCGCGCTGCCCCGGATCACCGCCAGCACCCGGTCGCCGTCGCGCTCGGCATCGGACAGCAACTTCAGCGCGAGCACCCCGCCGCCCTCGCCGCGGCCGTAGCCGTCAGCGCTGGCGTCGAAGGACTTGCTGCGCCCGTCCGGTGCGGTGGCACCGGCCGCGTCGAGCACCATCGACAGGCCCGGCGCGGTGATCACCAGCACCCCACCGGCCAGCGCCAACGGGCACTCCCGGGCGCGCAATGCCTGCACCGCAAGGTGAATCGAGACCAGCGAGGACGAGCAGGCAGTGTCCACCGCCATGCTCGGGCCGCGCAGGTCCAGCACGTAGGAGACCCGGTTGGCCACCGCGCAGTACGCCCCGCCGATGCCCGTCCAAGCCTCGATGTTGGGCAGGTCCTCCAGCAGCCGGCGGCCATAGTCGTCGGAACCGACGCCGATGAACACCCCGGTGTCGGTACCGGCCAACCCGGCCGGCGGTATTCCGGCGTGCTCCAGCGCCTCCCAGGAAAGCTCCAGGATGATCCGCTGCTGCGGGTCCATCAGCTCCGCCTCGCGCGGGGTGATGTCGAAGAAGTCGGCGTCGAATCCCTTGATATCGTCGAGAAAAGCACCGTGCTTGGTGACGTCACGGACCGCCGCGGCGTAGTCCCGGCCCTGGCTTGCGTACCAGTCCCAGCGCTCGCTGGCGATCTGCCCGATCGCCTCCCGGCCCTCGCGCAGCATGGCCCAGAACTTGTCCGGTGAATCGACACCGCCGGAGAATCTGCACGCCATCCCGATGATGGCGACGGGTTCAGGGGTGTTCATCAACGGACTGCCTCCTAGGCGGGCTATCGGCGACGTCCGACGACCTGCGAACAGCAGCACCAATCGAGACCCGCCTTGTAAATCAAGGATGAGCGGGCTCGTGGGGGTTGAGCACCTTCGTGGATGCGCTGACGCCGGCCGGCCCGACGACCGGGCCCGCATCGCGCCGCAAGCAACGAGTTGGCGCACGTGATCGGGCGGTGCGATGGTCGTGAGGTGGGTGACCCCTCCAACGGCTCGGCGCCCGTGTGCTAGGCCATTCGGCGACGTGGCGTGACCTTGTGGCTACTGCCTGCAAGCGATAAGGTGCTGAATCCGATTTACGTCGATAAATCAGGCGGGCCCATGTTTGGCCGCTGTTTCCTAGGAGGATCGTGCGATGACCCAGACAGAGCCGGCTATCGGCGCCAGCCGACGCGAGTGGCTCGGCCTGGCAGTGCTGGCGCTGCCAACCATGCTGACGATGATGGACATCAGCGTGCTGTTCCTGGCCCTACCGCGGCTGACTGATGACCTGCACGCCAGCGCCGTCCAGCAATTGTGGATCACTGATATCTATGGCTTCCTGATCGCCGGTTTCCTGGTCACGATGGGCACTCTCGGCGACAAGATCGGCCGGCGGAAGGTACTGCTGACCGGCGCGGCCGGCTTCGGCATCGTGTCCGTGATCGCTGCCTACTCATCCTCGCCCGCGATGCTGATCACCACCCGAGCGGCGCTGGGCATCGTCGGCGCGACGATCATGCCCTCGACCCTGGCAATCATCACCGACATGTTCCGGGTACCCAAGCAGCGCGGTATCGCGATCGCGGTATGGGCCTCGACGCTGACCCTCGGCGTGGCGCTCGGCCCGGTGGTCGGCGGCCTGCTGCTGCACTGGTACTGGTGGGGCTCGGTATTCCTGATCGGGGTACCGATCATGCTGCTGCTGCTGGCTACCGGCCCGTCGCTGCTGCCGGAATCCAAGAACCCGAATGCCGGCCGGCTGGATGGCCTCAGCGTGCTGCTCTCGCTGGGCACGATCCTGCCTTTCATCTATGGCTTCAAGGAGATCGCGCGGACCGGCTGGCACCCGCTGCCGATGCTCGCCGTCGTTGTCGGCCTGGCGCTTGGCGTGGCGTTCGTGCTGCGGCAGAAGTCCCTGGAGCATCCGTTGCTGGACGTGCGCCTGTTCACCATCCGGGCCGTCAGCGGCGCGCTGGTGCTCGCACTGATCGTCGCCGCGATCCAGGGTGGCAGCGGCTTCTTCGTGTCCCAGTACCTGCAGCTGGTGCACGGCATGACCCCGCTGTCGGCCGGGCTGTGGATCCTGATTCCCACCTTCGCGCTGATCCTGGGCATCTTCATGAGCCAGGGCATGGCCCAGCAGGTCAGTCCTGGCTACATCCTGACCGCCGGTCCGCTGATCGCCGCGGTCGGCATGATCGTGCTGACCCGGGTCAGCGGAACGTCCGGGCTGCCACTGCTGATCATCGGCTTCACCATCGTCTACGTGGGCGTGGCACCGGTCGGCTCGCTGGTCAGCCAGCTGGTGGTGCCGGCAGCGCCGCCGGAGAAGGCCGGCTCGGCCGCCTCGCTGCAGTCCACCAGCGGTGAGCTCGGGGTGGCCCTGGGTATCGCGGTGTTCGGCACCATCGGCCTGAGCGTGTACCGCAACGACGTGAAGGTGCCCAGCGAACTGGCCGGCACGCACGCCGGGCACGTCGCCGGTGACAACCTGGCCGGTGCGATCGGACTCGCTCCGTCGCTGCCGCCGCAGGTGGGCAGTCGCCTCGTCCAGTCGGCGCACTCGGCCTTCGCCTCGGGCCTGGACGTCACGGCTGCCTGCTGTGCCGTGGCCTTCGTCGCCCTTGCCGTGGTGGCCTTCACGACCCTGCGGCACGTCCCGCCGATGAGCAACCCGTTCGAGAACACCGATCCGGCTGAGGCGGAGCTGGCCGAGGCCAGCGACCCCGCCAGCTAGCAGCTGCGGGTAGTTCGGCGCTGTCGGCCAGCTGACCAGCTGGCCGACAGCCCGGCACGACTGAATGAAGGAGCCGTGCCATGACCTGGCTAGCCGGTACCGCCAGCAATCGCCGGCAGCAGGTTTCGCCGTGAGCCGGGCCGGGTCCGACCGCCGGGTCGCGATCGTCGGCGGCGGGCCGGCCGGGCTGTTTCTGGCCCGGATGGTGCGCCTGCGACAGCCCGAGGTCGCCGTTGACCTCTATGAACGCAAGGGAATCCAGGACACCTTCGGCTTCGGGGTGTCGCTGTCAGACCGGACGCTGCACCAGATCGTGCGCAACGATCCGGCCACCCACGAGCGGATCGTGGCAGCCAGCGTCGGGCTGGCCGGCGTCGAGTTGCGGTTGCCCGGCGGCCGGGTGCGCTACGACGGGTTCGGG
>JBDSAN010000372.1:0-3703 GCA_039922115.1 Jatrophihabitantaceae bacterium | reverse complement strand
AAGTGGACCATGACCTCGGACCCGAGCGCCTCGGTGATGTCGACCTTCGTCTTCAGGGTGCGATTGACGGCGACGCCGATGAACTCCGCATCCTCCATGTCCTCCGGGCGGATCCCGAGGACGATGCGATGGCCGCCGCGCGCTGCCGCTTCGATGCCCGGGCGGTTCTCGAAGTTCGACGGATCCAGTAGCAACTTCTGCTCACCGAGGTGGGCCCAGATGCCTTCGGCGTCGCGGGTGAGCGTCGCCTCGGCGAGGTTCATCGGCGGCGAACCGATGAATCCGGCCACGAACGCGTTTCCGGGGCTGTCGTACAGGTTGCGCGGGGTGTCGACCTGCTGCAGGATGCCGTCCTTGAGCAGGGCGACCCGGTCACCCATCGTCATGGCCTCGACCTGGTCGTGGGTGACGTAGATGGTGGTGGTGCCGAGCCGGGCCTGCAGGGCGGCGATGTTGGCGCGGGTCTCGACCCGCAGCTTGGCGTCCAGGTTCGACAGCGGCTCGTCCATCAGGAACACGCTCGGCTCGCGGACGATCGCGCGGCCCATCGCAACCCGCTGGCGCTGGCCACCGGACAGGGCCTTCGGCTTGCGGTCGAGGTAGGGCTCCAGATCCAGCAGCTTGGCTGCGGCGAGCACCTTGGCCGCCCGCTCCTCCTTGCCAACACCCTTGAGCTTCAAGGCGAAACCCATGTTCTCGGCGACTGACATGTGCGGGTAGAGCGCGTAGTTCTGAAAGACCATCGCGATGTCGCGGTCCTTCGGCGGCTTCTGCGAGACGTCCACGCCGCCGATCCGGATCTCGCCCTGGTCCACGTCCTCCAGGCCGGCGAGCATCCGCAGCGCGGTCGACTTGCCGGAACCGGACGGCCCGACCAGGACTACGAATTCGCCATCGGCGACGTCGAGGTCGAGTTTGTTCACAGCGGGGACGGGGTTGCCCGGGTAGATCCGGGAAGCTTGCACGTACTGAACTTCGGCCACAGCGGAGTTCCTCTCGGTGAGTGTTGACCGCACCGGGTACGGGTACCTGCGGGAGCAGGACCTCACGGCATTCCGATCGGCGCTGTTGGCCCGCATCCACCGATGGACACGGCAACCCCGACCGGCATAGCGGTCTGGACCTCGTCATTGGACCCCGGCCAGGACGGCCCGTCAAGACTTAACGTGGATTTGCTACAAATTGGTAGACACCAATCTATTGACCAATCGGCGGCTTATGTCCATATTGGCAGGGACGGCTCCCGTGCCGTCCATTTTCGAAGGAGAACCGTATGTTCGCAGTCGCGCCGCTAGCCAGTCGCGTCCGCACGAGGTTGGGCGCCACGCTGGTCGCGGTCACCGTGGGAGCCGGCCTGGTCGTCACCGCATTCGCCGGTGCCGCGCCCGCCCAGGCAGCAACCACCGTCCTGGGCATGGACGTGTCCAGTTACCAAGGCAACGTGGCCTGGCAGACCGCTTACAACAACGGTGCGCGCTTTGCCTACGTAAAGGCGACCGAGGGCACCACGTACACCAGCCCGTACTTCGCGCAGCAGTACAACGGTTCCTACAGCGTGGGCATGATCCGCGGTGCGTACCACTTCGCGCACCCGAACAGCTCGTCCGGCACCGTCCAGGCTGACTACTTCGCTGCGCACGGCGGCGGCTGGTCCGGCGATGGCAAGACCCTGCCGCCGGCCCTGGACATCGAGTACAACCCCAGCGGCGCCGAGTGCTACGGCCTGTCCCAGGCTTCGATGGTCAGCTGGGTGCGGGCCTTCTCCAACGAGATCAAGGCTAAGTACAACAAGTACCCGATGATCTACACGACGCTGGACTGGTGGACCACCTGTACCGGTAACTCGTCGGCGTTCGCCGCGACCAACCCGTTCTGGATTGCCAAGTACAGCTCGACCCCGCCGACCCCGCCGTCCGGCACCGCAACCTGGACGATGTGGCAGAACGCCGATACCGGCACCTTCCCCGGTGACCAGGACAAGTTCAACGGTTCCTACACCCAGCTGCAGGCGCTGGCCACCAACCACGACTAGGCCTGTACCTCCTTAGCTAAAGGTCACCACGAGCGGGAGCTGCGGCTCTCGCTCGTGGTGACATCTGGCACGCCGGCAAGTCCCTCAGCTGGTCGGTACCCAGAACCGCAGCTTGTGGCCACAGCGCCGCACGTTGTGCGAACGATTTCCGGCCGCTGGCGATTACGTTGGAGCCATGACCAGCGAAGCCGGCAGGCAGCCGTCCCTGACCAGGGGACGGCCCGGGGCGACGATGGCCGGGGTGGCCGCTCGGGTGGGTGTGTCGCGCACGACCGTGTCGAATGCCTACAACCGGCCGGATCAGCTATCAGCCGAGTTGCGCGCGCAGATCCTGGCCGCCGCCGCCGAACTCGGCTACTCCGGGCCCGACCCGGTGGCCAGATCACTGCGCACCCGGCAGGCGGATGCGGTCGGCTTGATCTTCGCCGAGCGGCTCGGCTACGCCTTTCGCGACCCGGGTGCGGTGGAGTTCCTGCAAGGCCTGGGCGAAGCCTGTACCGAGCGAGGGCGTTCGCTGCTGATGATCCCGGCCGGACCGGACGCCGGTCGGGTCGAGACGGTTCTGCGTGCCGCGGTCGATGGATTCGTGATCTCATCGGTGGCCGCAGGTGATCCGCTGCTGGCTGCGGCGCTGTCCAGAGCGCAGCCTGCCGTTATCGTGGACTCGCCGCGCGGGATCGCCGGAGTGGACTTCGTCGGAATCGATGACCAAGCAGCTTTTGCCATGCTGGCTAGGCATGTTCTCGACCTGGGACACCGCCGAATCGGGGTGCTTGCGGTGCGCCGTGGTGAGGACGTACCGCCGGCACCGCAGCCAACTCCGTTACCGGAAAGGATAAAGATCGGTCAGCTGCCGCACCCGGTGCGCCAGCTGCGGCTGGCCGGCTTGCTCGATGCGGTTGCCCAGCAGCCCGCTGCGGATCAGGCGCAGGTCTGGCTCAGCGAGCGGGCGGCGAACGGTCGCGACGAGGGTGCCCGAGGCGCGGCGGAGTTGCTCGACGCCGGTCTTGGGCTGACCGCGATCATGTGCACCTCGGACATCCTGGCGCTCGGTGTGCTCGATGAGCTGTCCGCCCGCAGGATCGTCGCTGGAGTCCCGCTCACCGTGACCGGCTTCGATGACGTGCCGGCCGCGGCAGCCGCTGGATTGACCACGGTGCACCAGCCGATGCAGGACAAGGGACGGGCCGCGATCGAGGCGCTGCTCGATGACCGTCCGCGCGAGCAGGCGTCCACCACGATTCTGCCGACCCGGCTGGTGGTGCGGTCAAGCTCCGGGCCGCCCTGCTGATCAGAAAGCCGGTCGGCGCTCACCGCGCAACGTCTCGACCTCGGCGGTGACCGCGGCCATGATCTCGTCGGTCAGCTTGCGCAGCGTGTCCGCGGTCGGTTCCTGGCCGCGGTAGGACGACAGGTCCAGCGGCTGCCCGAGCGAGGCCTGGTGCGGCTTGCGCGGGAACGGCCGGAACTTGCCGCCACGGGCCAGCGTCCGGTGCGCACCCCATTGTCCGATCGGGATGACCGGGACGTCCGGGCAGCTCAGCGCGAGCCGGGCAACCCCGGTCTTGGCCTGCATCGGCCAGTAGTCCGGGTCCTTGGTGATGGTGCCTTCGGGATAGATGATCACGCACTCGCCGCGTTGTAGCGCGGCCCGGGCATCGCGCAGCGAGT
>JBDSAN010000371.1:0-5712 GCA_039922115.1 Jatrophihabitantaceae bacterium | reverse complement strand
ATCGCGGTGGTGCCGACGCTGATCAACGTCGATACCTTTCCCGAGATCTCGCATTCCGGTGCGGCCAAATTCCCTCGCTACGCAGAGCACATGCGCAAGCTGTATGGCACCTCGTGGGAGCGGATTCGCCGGGCCTACGAGGCCGGCGTGGCGATCTATCCGGGTACCGATGCCGGTGGCTCGCTGCTGCACGGCCTGGTTCGGGAGGAGATCACCGCGCTGGTGCAGGCCGGCATCCCGCAGACCGAGGTGATCGCTCAGGCGTCCTGGCGTGGCCGGGCCTGGCTGGGCTTCGACAGCCTGGTCGAGGGCGGCCCGGCGGACCTGGTGGTCTACCCCGCCGACCCCCGCCGGGAGCTTGCGACCCTGTACGAGCCGAGCCGGATCGTCCTGCGTGGCAACGTTATTTCCTAAGCCGATGCGAACCCTCGGATGCTGAGCTCGTTGCATCGCCGCCGGCTGGTCGCGCTGCAGCGGTGGGGTGTCGCCGTCGCGGTTTACCTGGTCGCGGTGTTTCACCGAACCTCGCTCGGCGTGGCCGGCCTGCAGGCCGCGAGCCGGTTCGGGATCAGTCCCAGCCAGCTCAGCATCTTCGTGCTGCTGCAACTCGGCGTGTACGCCGCGATGCAGATTCCGACCGGGCTGCTGGTCGATCGCTACGGTCCGCGCCGGCTGCTGATCGTGGCTGCGCTGACGATGGGCGTGGCGCAATCGATGTTCGCGCTGGCCCACAACTACCCGCTCGCGCTGCTGGCCCGGTCGCTGCTCGGCCTCGGTGACGCGCTCACCTTCGTCAGCGTGCTGCGCTTCGCGGCCGGCCAGTTCGCGCCGCGCCGGTACCCGGTGGTGGTGGCCATCACCGGCACGCTCGGCTCGATCGGCAACGTGGTGGCCACGGTGCCGCTGGCCGTCCTGCTGCATGATGCCGGCTGGACCCCGACCTTTCTGGCCGCCGGACTGCTCTCGCTGGTCAGCGGCGTGGCGGTCTACCTGATGTTGCCCAAGGCCAGGCCGGTGCCTCGGGCGCCGGTCGGCTCGGTCGACGCGGCCTCGATGGCCGACGGGCTGCGCCGGGTCGGCCGCCGGGTGCGCTCGGCCTGGTCGCTGGCCGGCACCCGGGTCGGGGTCTGGGTGCACTTCACCGCGATGAGCACCGCGCTGATGTTCGGGGTGCTCTGGGGCGTGCCGTTCATGGTGCAGAGCCAGGGCCTGAGCCGCGACCAGGCGAGCACCGCGTTGCTGGCCAGCGTGCTGGTCGGCACCGCGGTCGGCCCGCTGATCGGTTACCTGATCGGCCGGCATCCAGCCTCCCGGGTACCGATCGCGATCGGCAGCTGCCTGGTTACCGTGCTCGCCTGGTACCTGGCGCTGGCGCTGTACAGCGGGCCAATGCCGCGACCGCTGCTGATCGCACTGGTGCTGGTCACCGGCACCGGCGGTCCGGTATCGGGCATCGGGTTCTCGCTGGCCCGCGACTACAACGGGCCGGGCATCGTCGGCACCGCCACCGGGGTGGTGAACGTGGCCGGCTTCGTGGCAGCGATCGCGTCCTGCCTGCTCACCGGCTGGATGCTCGACCTGGCCGGCTCGGCTGGCTGGACGTTGCGGGCCGGCTACCGGTTGGCCTTCGCGGTCGCAGTCGGCGTCCAGCTGCTCGGGCTGGTGCAGATGGTGCGCTGGTGGCTGCGCGCTCGACGTGGCCTGCTGGCCACGCTGGCTGTCGGCGGGCACGTCCCGGTCCGGATCGTCCGGCACCGGTGGGACCTTAGCTGAATCAGCGACCGTCTCGGATATGGTCGGCCCATGACTCAGCAGACTGGCAGCGTGGCGATTGTCGGCGGCTACGTGGTGCCGATCGAGGGCGAGCCGATCGAGAACGCGACCGTGGTCATTACCGATGGCAAGATCACCGCGGTCGGCGCGAAAGCCCGGATCGGCAAGGGCATCGAGGTGGTCGACGCCACCGGCAAGTGGGTGCTGCCCGGTTTCATCGATGCCCACGCCCACCTCGGGGTCTGGGAGGAGGGCGACGGTTGGGCCGGCGATGACGTCAACGAGATGACCGATCCGGTCGGTGCCCGGCTGCGCGCGCTGGACGCGATCAACCCGGCCGACGTGGGCTTCGCTGACGCGCTGGCCGGTGGCGTCACCTCGTGCGTGATCAAGCCGGGTAGCGGCAACCCGATTGGTGGCCAGACGGTGGCGATCAAGACCTGGGGCCGGATCGTCGATGAGATGATCATCAAGTCGCCGGCCAGCGTCAAGAGCGCGCTGGGCGAGAATCCCAAGCGGGTGTATGGCTCGAAGGACAAGCTGCCCGCGACCCGGCTCGGTGTCGCGGCGGTGATCCGGGATGCGCTGACCAAGGCGCAGGACTACCAGGCCAAGCGCGAGGCGGCGGCGAAGAAGAAGGAGCCCTTCGATCGCGACCCGTCCCTGGAGGTGCTGGTCAGGGTGCTCACCGGTGAGCTGCCCTGGTGCCAGCACACCCACCGCGCCGATGACATCTCCACCGCGATCCGCCTTGCTGATGAGTTCGGTTACCGGCTGATCATCAATCACGCCACCGAGGCCTACCTGCTGGCTGACGTCATCGCCGAGCGTGGCATCCCGTGCATCGTCGGCCCGCTGTTTCACACCCGGTCCAAGGTCGAGGTGCGCAACCGGTCGCTGGCCACCCCGGGCAAGCTCGCCAACGCCGGGATCACCGTCGCGCTGACCACCGATCATCCGGTGGTCGCGATCGACTTTCTGGTGCACCAGGCGACCTTCGCGGTCCGAGAGGGAATGACCCGGACCGACGCGCTGCGCTCGATCACGATCAACCCGGCCAGCATCCTCGGCTTCGCCGACCGGGTCGGCTCGCTGACCAAGGGCAAGGACGGCGACGTGGCGATCTGGTCCGGTGATCCGCTGGACGTCATGCAGCGGGCCGAGCGAGTTTTCGTCGCCGGCCACGAGGCATACCGCTACGCCAACGGGGCCGGCTCGGTCACTGACCCGTATCGCACCCGCTGACCGTTGGAGCCTGGACACCGTCCGGCGGCAGTTCGATCGCGTTGTTGGCTATCACCTCGGCATACCAGCGCGCTGAATCCTTTGGGGTGCGCCGCAGGCTCTGGTAGTCGATGTGCACCATGCCGAAGCGCTTGGCGTAGCCCCAGGCCCATTCGAAGTTGTCCATGAACGACCAGAGGTAGTAGCCGCGAATGTCGGCGCCGGCCTCGATCGCGGCGTGCACGGCAGCGAGGTGATCGCGGACGTAGGCGATCCGATCCGGGTCGTGCACCGCACCGTCGTCGCCGACCTCATCGTCGAAGGCCGCACCGTTCTCGGTGATGTAGATCGGCGTGCCGGGCAGGTCGCGGTGCACCCGCAACAGCAGGTCGGTGAATGATTGCGGCCGGATCGGCCAACCCATGCCGGTGTGCGGCGCCGGCATCGGGACGGTGAAGGCCAGGTCGGTTCCCGGCCATTCGGCCGGCCCGGAACCATCATCGAGCACCGAACCGCTGGCTTGGGCTCGCAGCTCGTCGCTGGCCGCTGCAATCGTCGCGGGGCTGTAGTAGTTGACACCGAGGGTGTCGATTGGCACGTTGATCTCGGCAAGATCGCCATCGGCGATGAAGGCCCAGTCGCTGAGGTGACTGGTCTCGGCCAGCAACGGCGCCGGGTAGTGGCCAGCGAAGATCGGGTCGAGAAAGATCCGGTTGGCTAGCCGGTCGACATGCTCGGTCGCCGCGCGGTCGGCCGCGCTGTCGCTGGCCGGGTAAAGCTGCGCCAGGTTGAGCGTGATCGACAGCTGCGCCTTGGTGATCGAGCGCAACGCTGAGATCGCTCGGCCGTGGGCCAGGTTGAGGTGATGCGCGGCAGTAAGCGCGGCGTGCCGGTCGGTCTCGCCAGGTGCGTGCTGGCCGACCGCGTAGCCGTCGAAGGCGCTGCAGAACGGCTCGTTCAGGGTGGTGATGCCCGGCACCCGGTCACCGAGTGCGGTACCGACCGCGACCGCGAAGTCGACGAAATGATCGACCGTTTGCCGGCTGGTCCAGCCACCATCGTTGTGCAGCGACTGCGGCAAATCCCAGTGATACAGGGTCAGTTGCGGCCTGATGCCGCGCGCCAGCAGGCCGTCGACCAGCCGCTGGTAGAAGTCCAGTCCGGCCTGATTGACCGGTCCCGAGCCGCCCGGGATCACCCGGGGCCAGGACACCGAGAACCGGTAGGACTGCAGCCCGAGTTCGGCCATCAGATCCAGGTCGGCTTCCAGGCGATGGTAGTGATCGCAGGCGATCTCGCCGGTGTCGCCACCGGCCACCCGGCCCGGCGTCTGGCAGAACACGTCCCAGATGCTTGGCAACCTGCCATCGGCGTGGATGGCCCCCTCAATCTGGTAGGCCGCAGTCGCGGCACCCCAGCTGAACCCGGTCGGAAACTGCAGCTGGCCGGTTGCTTGCTCGGCGCTGATTGTCTGAATGCTCATCCCTTGACTGCTCCCTGCATGATTCCGCCGACGATGTGCTTACCTAGCAAGCCGAACACGATCAGCACCGGGACGGTGCCGTAGAGCGTGCCGGCCATGATGATCGATTGCTCCGGGGCGTAGCCGGTTGCCAGGCTCTGGAACGAGACCTGGATGGTGGGGTTCTGCGAGCTGAGCGCGATGATCGGCCAGAAGAAGTCGTTCCAGGCGGTCAGAAAGGTCAGCATCGCAAGCACTGCCATCGCCGGCCGGGCCGCGGGCAGCACGATCGAGATGAAGATCCGGAAGGTGCCGGCACCATCGACGAAGCCCGCCTCGATCAGCTCGTCCGGGACGGCGCTGGCCAGGTACTGCCGCATGAAGAACACCCCGAACGCGGTGACCAGGGTAGGCAGGATGACCGCCTGCAAATGATTGGCCATACCGAACTTGGCCATCATCAGGTACAGCGGGATGATTCCCATCTGCATCGGCACCATCATGGTGGTGATGCACAGGCCGAGCAGCACGTTGCGACCGCGGAACTTCAGCTTGGCAAAGGCGAAACCGGCCAGCGTGCAGAACGCGACAGTGCCTGCGGTGATGCAGCTGGAGACCACCAGCGAGTTCAGCAGCCCCTTGTTGAGCGGGGCGAGCTCGAATGCCTTGCTGATATTGCCGAACAGGGCTCGGCTGGGTAGCAGCGGTGGGGTGGATCGGGCTAGTTCGGCGTTGGTGTGCGAGGCCATCACGATCGTGTAGTACAGCGGGAACACCGAGATCAGGGTGAGCACGATCAGGGTCAGGTAGGTGCCCTTGCCGGCCCGCATTCCGGCAGCCCGCGCGGTCGGCCGGGCCGGGCGCGCGGATGAGTCCGGCGGTGTGGTCGAGGCTGGGTCGGTCGTGGTGGGCCGGGGTACGGTGCTGGTCATCGGCCGGCCTCCAGGATCGGCGCGGCCGGGATCACCGCGTCGATGCGGTGCTCCCGCCGGCGTGCCAGCGCCAGGTTGACCAGCACCGCCGCGACGATGATCGCGAACATCGTCCAGGCAGTGGCCGAAGCCAGCCCGAGCCGGTCATTGGTCCAACCCTGCTGGTACATCAGCAGGCCCAGTGTCTGGTACTGGCCCGCGCTGCCGCCGTCGGGCAATCCGCTGTGATACAGCAGCGGTTCGCCGAACAGCTGGGCGGCACCGATCGTCGAGACCACGATCGTGAACAGGATTGTCGGGCGTAGCCCCGGGATCGTTACG